>JADJPR010000023.1:600000-868335 GCA_016713135.1 Rhodanobacteraceae bacterium
CGGCTGCGAGGTGGCGAATTCAGCGGCGACCGCACTGAAGGAACCCGTTTCCACGACCCGGCAATAGCTCCGGTACCAGGACAGCAGGTCGGACACGGGGTCTTCCTTTCATGCGCATCGCGTATGAAAGATAGTCGATTACCCATAGTTTTTGTCGGCCATGACTCTCTGCACAATGGGGCACGCTGCGAGTGAATCCGCAGCGAACACCACCCGGCCGCCCGGCCATCGCTGAATTGCCAACCCGGAGGAGCATGATGATGTCCGCAGAAACTCGCCCCAACAGAAGGCTGCTGCACTCGGGCAATGGGATTGCCGTCGGCGTCGCCATTGGCGTGGCTTTTGGGGCAGCGTTCGGCCAACTGGCGCTGTGCCTGGCATTGGGCACTGCTTTCGGCGCCTTGCTGGAATGCGTTCCGCGCAAGTGGGCATGACCCGAGGCGCCAATCCCCGGCCCGCCGTTATGGAAGCGGCGCCGGTTGGCGTCGACCTTTCCCGGCTGGATCGATGTCGGTCAATGCCGCCTTGACCCGGCGGCGGCGGGCGGGACCGGTCGCGACCATTGCGCCGGCGCTGATCGATGGCGGCAAGCACCAGCCGTGGTCACCACCCGGTCATGCGCGCATGCGATAGTCGCTGCGTGGCCCAGGAATTTCGCAACCGCACGGCGGTGTTCGGCTGGGGATTCATGATCGCCTGGCTCGCGATGTTGTGCGCGTTCACCTGGATCCTGCTGCGCGACGGGCCGCCGCCGCAGCAACCGCTGTTGACGGTGGCGGTGCTAGCCCTGTTCTGGCTGGTGGGCGTGCCGGTGTCCTTGCAAATGTTCGCCCGGCCCATCGTCCACGTGCGCGTGCACGGGCGCGGCCGGGTGTCGATCCGCAAGCGTAATCTGTTCGGCAGCATGACGCAGGAGATCGGCCCGCGCGGAATGGCGGACGTCCGCGTGGTCGAGTCGACCGACAGCGACGGCGACCCCTACTTCCACGCGCGCCTGCGCATCGGCGATGGCATCGAGCTGGATCTCTGGGAAGGCCACCAGCGCCCGCAGGCGGAGGCGGAAGTCGCCCGGTTCCAACAGGCGTTGCGCTAGGGACCACCCGATTCCGCCCACAAGAAGTGGCGCTTCCCAGGTCACACGACGGTCGCCGCATCGTCATCGGATTGTTGCGTGGGTGGCCGAGAGTTCGCGGTGTTCGAGGTCGGAGTGCGCCATGCAGGAAATGCGCGAACGCCTGGTCGAAAACTGGCCCCGCTGGCTCGGCGGGCCGCAAGGCAGATGGGTGCGTCCGCTCGTCGACCGTTGCTGGCGCCTCGGCCACCTGGATCGCGCCCAGGACTTCCTCGACCGCAATCCGCAGCTACGCGGGTTGGAGTTCGTCGAGGGCGCGCTGCGCCACCTGGATGCGCGTTACCTGGTGGACGACCGCGAGCGCGAGTGCATCCCGGACAGCGGCGCCTGCCTGATCGTTGCCAATCATCCGCTCGGCGGTCTGGACGCGCTCGCGCTGCTGAAACTGGTGGGCGATGTGCGGCGCGACGTGCGCATCGTCGCCAACGACTGGCTGCTGGCGCTCGAGCCGCTGCGCGAACTCCTGCTGCCGGTGCGGGTGTTCGGCGGACGCGCAGAAGTCTCCCAGTTGCGGCCCATCGATGCCGCGCTGGAACAAGGATGCGCAGTGATCGTGTTCCCGGCGGGCGAGGTCGCGCGCTGGTCCTGGCATGGATTGCGCGAGCGCCGCTGGCGCAGCGGTTTCGCCCGACTGGCGTTGCGCCATCAGGCGCCGATCGTGCCGGTGCATGTCGCCGCGCGCAATGGCATCGGCTTCTATCTGGGCGCCGCGCTCTCCGGGCCACTGGGCAGCGCGCTGCTGCCGCGCCAGCTGTTCGGCCGGCGCGGTCGCCGGATCGGGCTGCGGTTGGCAGCACCCTGGTTTCCGGATGCGGCGGCGGCGCCGGCCGAACTGGCGCAGCAGACCCGTCGCGCCGTGCAGGCTTTGCGCCAAGGCCGCGATGTGTTGCCGGCGCGGCCGCAGGCCCTGGCGCACCCCGCCCCGGCGCAGGCGCTGGCGGCTGCGCTGGACCGTCTGGAAGCGCTCGGCGAAACCCCGGACGGGCGCCGCATCCTGCTGGCGGGGCCCGGCAGCCCAGGGCTGGTGCTGCGCGAGCTGGCGCGATTGCGGGAGCGGACTTTCCGCGCGGTGGGTGAAGGCACCGGGCATGCGCTCGACTGGGACCGCTACGACGCCCGCTACGAGCAGATCGTGCTCGCCGATGCGGAGGGGCACATCATTGGCGGCTACCGGGTGGCGCGCACGCGCGAACTGGTCGCGGCGCACGGGCGCTCCGCCCTTTATTGCGCCAGCCTGTTCGAGCTTGGCCCGCAATTCGACCCGATCCTGGACGCAGGCCTGGAACTGGGGCGCAGCTTCGTGGTGCCCGAGGCCTGGGGCACCCGCAGCCTCGATTATCTCTGGCTCGGCATCGGCGCCTACCTGCGCCGCCATCCCGGCCTGCGCTACCTGTTCGGCACGGTCTCGATCAGCTCGGCGCTGCCGCCACCGGCGCAGGCGCAACTGGTCGGCTACTACCGTCACTACTTCGGCGCCGAGCAGCCGCTCGCTCGCGCGCGCACACCCTTCCGCAGCAACGCCGCGCCCTGGCAGGCGAGCGAACTCGACGCCGCGCAGGCCTTCCGGGTGCTCAAGGACAATCTCGCCGCACTCGGCGCGCGCGTGCCTACCTTGTACAAGCAGTACACCGAGCTGTGCGAGCCGGGCGGTGCCCAGTTCCTGGACTTCGGCGTCGACCATGATTTCGCCGATGCGATCGACGGCCTGATACTGGTCGACCTCGCCCGCATGCATCCGCGCAAACGCGAACGCTACCTGCAACCCGCCGTCGCGGCGCCCAGCGCGAGCCTCGCCGCATGAACGCCGGCCGCATCGAAGCACGCACCACCTTCCTCTCCGACCTGCACCTCGGATCGCCCAACTGCCACGCCGAGGAGTTGCTCGACTTCCTGCAGCGTCTGCACACGCAGCGGCTTTACCTGGTCGGCGATGTCATCGACCTGCTGTGGATCAGCGAGCGGCGCGCACGTTTCGACCGCCACCAGTCGCGGGTGCTGGCGCGGCTGCGCGAAATGGCGAGCAATGGCACGGAGCTGGTCTACATACCCGGCAACCACGACCGACCGCTGCGCGACTGGTGCGGGCGGTGCTGCCGCGGATGAAGGTGCGCCGTGATGCGATCCACCGCACCACCGACGGCCGCCGCCTGCTGGTCACCCACGGAGACGACTTCGACGCCGCGGTGCAGACCGGCGGTTGGCAGGAGCGCCTGGGCGACCACCTGTACGATTACATCCTCGCCGGCAACCGCCTGACCAAGCAGATGCGCACGCGCCTGGGGCTGGGGCACTGGTCTCTGGCGCAGTTCCTCAAGCGCCAGAGCGGGCAAGCGGAGCGCTACATCGAACGCTATGTACGCGCGGCGCTGGGCGCCGCCGCGGCCCGCGGCGTCGACGGGATCGTGTGCGGGCACATCCATCGCGCTGCGCTGGAACAGCGGGACGGCCTGGTCTATGCGAACGACGGCGACTGGGTGGAGAGCCTGACCGCGATTGCGGAATCCGCCTGCGGCACCCTGCGCCTGCTGCAGTGGACCGGCCAGGCGCGCACCCTGGCGGAACTGCAGGCGGTGCCACTGCTGGCCGCCGCCTGAACTAGAACGCCTTGACTGACTGAAACCCGGCCCAGACCCGCGCGTGGTCGCGCGGGGGCCGGCCGCACCACTCAGCGCGTCGCCGAGGCGGGCTTGCCAGTTGGCAGCAAGCGATCAAACAACCCCAGGTAGAGCGCGCGATAGATGTCGCTGGAATCGATCGTGCCTTCGATCAGCGCCGCGCCCGGGCCGATACCGCGCGCCACCGTGCCGCCAGCCGAGTCCGAAGCCGAGGCCCAGGTGACGTAGAAGGGAATCCGCTTGCCGCGCGCATCCGGCGCGCTGAGGTAGGGCTTGCCGCCATCGCTGTCCAGCGGCGAGCCATTCTCGGTGCGCCGCGGCAGCGGCCGCGGCAATTCGTCGAGATCGTCGCTGGTGGCGTTCATGCCGCCGTTGTCGGAGTCCGAGGCCACCAGCAGCGTCAGCGCCGGATTGTCGCGTGCCTCGGCCAGAGCCAGGGAAATCGCGCGATCGGCACCGGCGGCGGCTTCCAGCACCGCCGGGGTGTTGTTCTCGCCGGACAGATTGTCGGTGCCTTCCTCGTTGCCGACCAGCAGGTAGCCCTTCGGCGATGCGCGCAAACGCGCCAGCGCGACGGCGACCATTTCGTCGAAGCGCGGCGCCTGCGGCTGGAAGGCGGGAAGCTTCAGGCGTGCCAGTTTCTTCTCGCTCGCTTCGTTGAAGGTGTGCTCGGCGGCGAACAGCCCGAGTATTTTCGCCGTGTCCTGCGACAGCGCCAGCAGTTCTTCGCGCGTGTGCACCACGGTGTACCCGGCCTCGCGCGCCTCCTCGACCAGGTTGCGCCCGTCCTCGCGCACGCCTGGCCCATGCGCGCCCGCGGTCCCCTTGGGCAGGAAGAACTGTTCGCCGCCACCGAGCATGATCTCGGGAGCCGCCTGCAACAGCAGCACCGCGATGTCGACGTCGTTGTCGCGGTCCGGGACCGACACCAGGAAGGCCGCGGTGCCGGGTTCGGTGATCGTGGACGAATTGACGATGGCGATCGCCTTGCCCGCTGCGCGCGCCTCGTGCATCACGCTCATCGGCTTGCCGGACAGTGCCACTGGCGCGGTCTTGCCGTCCAGCGAACCGAAGCTGTCGAGGGCGGCACGGATGCCGTAGGCGTGGGTGGTGGCGCCGCCATTCGACGATGCATTGATGCTGTCGAGCATCGGCCCGACATAGATCGCCAGCCGCGGCAACTGGTCCCAGGCGAGGCGCCCGTCGGGACCCACGGCGTGCATCCGCAGCGCCGCCCAGGTATTGGCGCCCATGCCGTCCGGGTGCAGGAAGATCGCGCTGCGCGGTGCGTCGGCGGCAGCGAGGTGGGCACTGGCGAGCAAGGCCAGCGCGGGGAGGAGTCGGGGCGTCGTTGTCATTGCAGGTTCCTGCGCGTAGCGGATTGTGGGTTGAGGGCCGCGAAGCCAGCGCACCCGGGATGTAGCCCGGAGTACCGCGCAGCGGTTCTCCGGTGCTCGCGGCAAGCACCCGGAGGACACATTGCGCATGTACACCGGGCTACTGGAAGGCGTAGCGCGCCACCAGCTGGTACACCGGGCCGCCGGTCTCCGTCTCCAGTTCGTACTCGTCGTATTCCAGTGCCAGCTGATCCGCGATGGTGTTGAACTTGCGGAAGGTCTCGTCTTTGGCCGCGTCGTTGAGGTTGGACCCCGTCAGGCGCAGGGTGAACTGCTCGCCGAAACGCTTCTCGATGAAGGCCTCGACATCGGCGCCATAGGTGGTCTCCACTTCCTCGCCGACGATGCGGCCGAGCGCGGCACCCTGCTTGCGCCAGGTGACGCCGAAGCTGGTGCCCCAGCTCGGGATCTCGTGGATGAACCCGACGTTGGCCACGTAATCCGACTGGCTGTTGAACTGGCGGGTGCCGAACACGTCCTCGATCTCGCTGTCGAGCCAGGAGTAGTTGAGGAACACACCGGTGTTCTCCAGGCCGAAGACCGTCAGCGGGGTCGACAGGTCGAATTCCACGCCCCAGACCTCGCCGTCGCCGGTGTTGCGCGGCTGCAGCACCAGCGTGCCCTCGCCTTCGCTGCCTTCCTCGCCGGTGCTGGCGATCTCGATCAGGTCGCTGATGTCGCGGTAGAAGAAATTCAGGCCGAAGACGCCGTCGCGGCCGATGCGGCGCTCATAGCCCAGGTCGAAGCCCCAGGCGGTTTCCGGGTCCAGGTCCGGGTTGCCGAGCAGATCGTTGTCGCCCAGTTCGGCCTCCAGCAGCGCCGGGGTGATCGCGTCGAAGTTCGGCCGGCGCATGGTGCGCGCGAAGGAGGCGGTGATCCGGTCGATGTCGGTCAGGTTCCAGCGCAGGTGCGCCGACGGCAGCAGCTGGCCATCGTCGCGCTCGTTGCGGCGATCGGCGGCGTCGGCGGTCTCGTCGATGATGGTGGTCTCGGTGTACTGGTAGCGCAGGCCGGCTTCCCATTCGAGGATCCCGCGCTCGCCGCTCAGCTTGACGAAAGGATCGATGCGGTCTTCCTCGATGGTACCGACACCGCCCGGGGGCGGCAGGAAGGGGCCATAGCTGCCCGGGATGGCCGGACGCGTGGCCGGCGGATTCGGGATCGTGATCCGGTTGCGGTCGGTCAGGATCGAGGTGTCGCGATCCTTCGCCTGGTACTCGAGGCCGAACTTCCACTTCAGCTCATCGCTGCCGCGCTCGTGGCTGAATTTCGCGCTGAATTCGCGGTCTTCCAGGTCGGTGTAGGTCTGGTCGCCGGTGAAGCGGTCGTCTTCCGGGAAGGGATTACTGTCGCGCAGGTACTCGATCTCGTCCTCGAACTCGAATTGCTCGTCGTCGAAGGCCGCGTAGCCGATGCGGTACTTGTTCTCGCCGCCCCAGGCATCGTGCACGAAGCCGCCGTCGAAGGACCAGTTGCGGGTGTCGATCTCGACGTCGTTGTCGTTCAGCGTCAGCAGGTTGGCGTTGTTCTCGATGCCGCTGCGGTACTCGAGGGAATCCTCGTCCTGCAGGCGGTCGGTGCGCACGAAGAATGCGTTGAGGTCCAGCTGGCCGTTCCCCACCGGCGCCGCGTAGCTGCCACTGAACGAGGAATCGGTGCCGCTGCGCACGTCGGTCTGCACCTCGGTGTTGTCGAGCGTGCCGCCCGGTTCGTCGAAGCGCTGGCTGAACTTGTCCTTCGGGTTGCGCCGACCCTGCACGTTGGCGCCGAGCAGCAGGCGCCCCGGGCCCACCGCGCCGCCCCAGACCACCCCGCCGAGTCCACGGTTGACGCCGTCGTCGTAGTGCAGGCCGCCGGCGCGCAGGTAGCCGCCGTCCAGCGAATAGCCGTCGCGCAGCACGATGTTCAGGGTGCCGGCGATCGCGTCGCCGCTGCGGTCGGCCGAGGCCGAACGCACGATCTCGATGCGCTCGACCAGTTCGGCCGGGATGCGGTCGACGAAGAAGGAACGGTCGAAGCCGGCGCCCGGCACCTTCTCGCCGTTGATCAGGATCTGGGTGTAGGCCGAATCCAGGCCGCGCAGGCGCACGCCGTCGTACTCGAGCACATCGGACAGGAAGGCCACGCTCGGCACGCGCTTGAGCATGTCGCCGACGGTCAGTGGCTCGAAGCGCTGGAAGTAGCTGAGGTCATAGCTCAGCACCGGCGCGGTGGCTTCCGTGCGATCACGGTAGACGATCTCGCCGGTGACCTTGACCGCATCCAGTTCGGTGGCGGTCGCGGCCTTGTCGGCCGCCTCGGCCAACACCGGGAGCGCCGCGCCCGCAAGGACGAAACCGGCTAGGGAACGGGCCATCGCGGCCACCAGGGACTTCTGCTGCATGATGCGCGCCTTCGGAAGAGGAATCGAAGGCCGCGTTCATAGGGGCGGCAGATGACCGCCGCGTGTCTGCAGCAAGACAGCAAGATGATGGCGCAGCGGACCGCCGCCGGATCAGGACGAATGCTTCCCGTCGTCGGCCTCTGCCATCTCGGTCGGCTGGGCCGACGCCTTCAGCGACTCCACCCACTGTGCCAGCGTTTGCGGCGAAGACTCGCCGATGTACTCGGCGTGCGCCCAGCCCTGGTCCGGTACGGTACGCGCCGCCATCAGGCGCGCGGCGCGCAGGCCGAGCTCGAGTTGCTCGTCCTTGAGCTCGGGCACGCGGAACAGGATCGCGCCGTGGCGCGTCAGCTTGGCGGCCGACTGGTCGGTGCCGTGCCCCTTGCCGCCGGCGGGTTGGCCAAAAATCGCGATCGCCGTCGCCGGATTCCATTGCACGAGCGGGGCGTCTGCGCCCACCGCTGGCGGGGCAAGGTGGCCGATCTCGTGAAACTGCACGTCGACAAACCAGAACCGCGCGGAATTGAGGTCCACCCGTTCGTGGATGATCCAGCCCAGCGTCTGGTCGCTGACCGGGATGCCGCGCCGCTCCGAGAGCAGCCCCAGTTGGTGCCGCCCGATGAACCGGAAATGCCGCGGCACCTGGATTCGCGCAAAGGCCGCATTGAGGCGCGCATTGCCTCGCCGGAAGTTGAGTTCGCGCAGGGGAATCCGCGCAACCGTGGGGGGTGCAGCGGCAAACTCCATGGAACCCGGTGCAGATGTCGCAGCGATCCCGTCCGAACCGGCAGTCGGTGACACGAATGCGCGCGGGCTGCGTTCCGCGGATGCCGCCGCCGGACTGTCCAGATTCACGTCGGAAGCCGATTCGGTGTCGATACCCAACGCGCGTAGTTGTTCACGCTCGATCTCCGCCGCGAATACCGGATCGGAGGCACGGATCTGCTCGATCTCATCCTGCGTGTACAGCAGGCTCGGATTCTCCCCGACGAACGTCGCCGATGTATTCCAGAGCAGGATCGAGGCCACCGCCGTCACCAGGAACTGCAGCCGGATGTCGCTTCCTCGCTGGCCCCAGTTGGTGATCAGTGGGATGACCGCGATGGGCCAGCAGAGGAAGGCGGCGACGGCCATGCCGGTGCTCACTTTCGCGATCCTGATCGCCATCCACGCGACCATCACGACAATCAGCGCCCAGTAGAAGGTGATGTAGTTCGCGCCCATCGGATCACTCCAACTCCGTGTTGATCACCTGGTCCCGGCGCAGCGAGAGGTCGGCGTAGCCGCCGTGCAGGCGCGCCCGCAGCAGGATCTCGCGATCATTGGCGCGCTGGATCTGGCCGCGATGGACTGTGCCGGTGTCGGTGGCGATCTTCACCGGCACGCCGATGAATCGCTTCAGGTCGTGCCAGTCGATGCGATAGCCGCGCTGGATCGCCGTCGGCTGCGCGCTGTGTCCGGGCTGCGACATATAGCGCTCGATCCAGATCTCGTCGTCCTGCGAGGCCGCGGCCGACCCGGCCAGGGTGCAAAGAGCGAATCCCAACAGGCATGTGGCGAAGCGCATCCCGAATCTCCTGGTACAGCGCCCAAGGCGCGGACGATTGCTGGCGAGCACGGATCGCCCGCCGCGACCCCGGGCCGCACGGTCAGACCGTGGCAACAACTGTGACTGCAAGAATACGCGACGCCCCACGGCCGGCCAAACGAGCTTGCTTGAACCAGTCCTCATTGCGCGGCCCCAGTTGCCGGGAACAGGCCTCAGGTTCAAGCGAGCCGGGCATTTCAGGCCCATGCGGAGTGGGTCGCACGCGCAGGTCCGCTTCCGCCGCCTGCATCGCTGTGCCATCGTACGCGGCTGGCGCACACGCGCCCATCGCATCGCTGCACGCCTCGGGAATCTGGATGATGAGATCGCAACACGCATCGCGCTGGCTGCTGCTCGGCCTGGCCCTGGCGCCGCTGCCCGCCGCGCTGGCCGCCGAACTGTGCCCGGTGGATCCCTGGCAGTGCGAGCGCTCGGCGGACGGCTGGCGTTGCGCCGGCCAGCCCAAGGCGCTGGAGAGCGGCAAGGCGGACTCCGCTGCGCGCGCGGCCGCCTCCACCGAGCTCAAGGGCGACCAGCTCGAGGGCAAGGACGGCGAGAAGGTACGTGTCGACGGCAATGCGAGCGCGGTGCGCGCGGACCAGCGCCTGCGCGCAGACAGCATCGAATACGACGTTGCCAGCGACAGCGCCAAAGCCAGCGGCAATGTGCGCTATGACGACGCCAGCAACGCCTTCTACGCCACCGAGGCGACCGCCGACCTGGCCAAGGACACCACTTCGCTCACCGATGTCCGCTATGCGCTCAAGGCCCGCCGCGGACAGGGCCGCGCCGACCGGGTCAGCACACAGGGCGGCAACAGGACCACGCTCGAAGGCGTCACCTACACCGCATGCCCGGGCGACGATCCCTCGTGGCAGATCGAGGCGAGCCAGCTTGCCATCGACCATGAAGCCGGCCAGGCCACGGCACGCGATTTCAAGGTGCGGGTCGGCGGCGTGCCGATCCTCTACTCGCCCTATGCCAGCTTCCCGATCGACGATCGCCGCAAGAGCGGCTTCCTGGCGCCCAAGATCGGCGGCGGCAGTGATGGCTTCGACTTTGCCGCGCCGTATTACTGGAACATCGCGCCGAACTATGACGCCACCCTGACGCCGCGCCTGATCAGCGAGCGCGGCTTCCAGGCAGGCGGCGAGTTCCGCTACCTCCACGCGGGCGGCTCGGGGACGCTGGACGGCGAATGGCTGCCGGACGACGATCTCTTCGGGGACGACCGTGACCGCTACCGCTTGCGCCATCACGGGCAGCTGCTGCCCGGTGTGCGCCTGGACGCGGACATCAACCACGTCTCGGACGACCGCTACTTCGTCGACCTCGGCGATTCGCTGAACACCTCGTCCACCAGCGTGCTCGGCAGCCTCGCACAGCTCTCCGGAGGCGGCCGCAACTGGCGCTGGAGCGTGCTCGCCGACGAGTACGAGCTGATCCTGCCGGACGTAGACGAACGCATCCAGCACGATCCCTATCAGCGCAAGCCGCGCGCCTTTGCCGCCTTCGACGAGCGCTACCGCGGCTGGCGCTACGGCGGTTACGCCGAATGGGTGGATTTCCGGCGCGACGATCTGTGCGCACTGGACGGCAATGGCGACCGCCTCTGCACCGATGTGGACCAGGGCCGGCGCCTGGACGTCGCGCCCTACCTCGGCTACGCCTGGGAGCCGTCCTGGGGCTTCCTGCGCATGCGCGGCACCCTGCGCCACACCAGCTATGACCTCGACCGCGCGCTGCCGGGCGACGAATCGCCCAGCCGCACCACGCCAATTTTCAGCACCGATGCGGGCTTGCTGTTCGAACGCCCGAACGCCTTCGGCCGCAGCGACTGGCGGCAGACGCTGGAGCCGCGGCTCTACTATCTCAACGTGCCCGAGCGCGACCAGTCGGACATCCCGGTGTTCGACACCGCGCCGTTCGATTTCAGTTACGCCCAGCTGTTCCGTGACAACCGCTACACCGGCGCGGACCGCCAGATCGATGCCAATCAGCTCACCCTGGCGCTGACCACGCGCCTCCTGGACGACGCCACCGGCGCCGAGCGCGCCGCGCTGAGTCTGGGCCAGGTGCAGTATTTCGATGCGCCCGAGGTCTACCTGCCCGGCGAGGAAGACCCCTTTCGCGTCGACGATCGCCAGCGCTCGGCCTATGTACTGGAACTGCGCAGCGCGCTCGGGCGAACCTGGACGCTCTCCGGCGGTTACCGCTACGACCCGGAGCGCAGCCGCACCGACTTCGGCGCGGTGCGCCTGCAGAAGCGCTTCGGCGACGAGGGGCTGCTCAACATCGGCTACCGCTATCGTCCGGACCAGGGCAGCGCAGTTGTCGCTGCGCCCGGCGATCCGCCGCTGGTTTACTTCGGCGACGGGCGCATCGGCATCGAGCAGGCAGATGTCTCCGCGCTGGTGCCGATCAACCAGAACTGGCGCGCCGTATTCCGCTGGAACTATTCCTTGCGCGAGTCCACGACCCTCGAAGCGGTGGCGGGTTTCGAGTACGTCAGCTGCTGCTACAGCGTACGTTTGCTTTCGAGGAACTATCTTCGCGGTATCGGTACGGAACGCCGCAACGCGATCTTCCTGGAGTTCGAGCTGACGGGCTTGGGCTCCCTGGGACGCGACACAGGCGATTTCCTGCGCCGTGCTATCCTCGGTTATCAGCCTTTCGGGGGCACCCAAGAATGATCCGCAACACATTGATTTCATTGCTCTTTATGGCGCTTTTCGGAGCCCAGGCGGAGCTCCCGGCGCAGGCTCTGGGAAGCAACATCGACCAGATCGTCGCGGTGGTCGAGGAAGAAATCATCCTGCGCAGCGAACTGGACCAGGCGCTCACCGGCATCCGCCGCCAGTACCAGGGTCGCGAGAACCAACTGCCCCCGGCCGACGTGCTGGAGCGTCAGGTGCTCGAGCGCCTGACGCTGGTCCGGCTGCAGCTCCAGCGTGCCGACGCCACCGGCGTGCGCGTGACCGATACCGAGGTCGACGATGCCATCGGCCGGATCCTGCGCCAGAACCAGATCGACCTGAACCAGTTGCAGCAACAGCTGCGCAACGACGGCTTCACCCTGGCCGAGTTCCGCAAGACCATGCGCGACGAGCTGATGGTGCAGAAACTGCGCCAGCGCGTGGTGGATTCGCGTGCCGATGTCAGCCCGTCGGAACTGGAGATCGCGCTCGCCAGCGGCGTGCATCGCAAGGGCGAGGTGCGCCTCTCGGTGCTGCTGATCGGCGTGCCGGACGGCGCCAATGCCGAGCAGATCGAGACCGCGCGCAGCAAGACCGAGGGCGTGAAGAAACTGATCGACGACGGCACCATGGATTTCGCGGCCGCGGCCATCCGCTACTCGGACGCTGGCCAGGCGCTCGAGGGCGGAGACCTTGGCTGGCGCCGCTACGACCAGATCCCGCCGGCCTTCGCCGATCTTGTCAGCGGCATGCAGGTGGGCGAAGTGTCGCAAGCGCTGCGCACGCCCAGCGGCTTCTATCTGGTCAAATTGGCCGACAAGCGCGAGACCAGCCAGATCATGGTCACCGAGTTCAACGCGCGCAAGATCGTGGTCAAGGTCACCGAGTTGCAGGGCCCCGACGAAGCTCGCCGCGAGATCGACGCGATCTACGCCCGGCTGCAGAAGGGCGATGACTTCGAGAAGCTCGCCCGCGAGCTTTCCGAGGATGACGCCAGCGCCCCGCTCGGCGGCGAGATCTGTTGGTTCGCGCTCGAAAGCCTCGATCCCGAGTTCTCCGAGATGATCGCCCAGCTCAAGGACGGTGAATACAGCCGCCCCTTCCGGGATCCTTCCGGCTGGCAGGTGGTGCAGCGCGTCGGCACCCGCACCGCAGACCGCACCGAGGACTATGTGCGCGGCCAGGTGATGGAGAGCCTGCGCCAGCGCAAGGGCGAGGAAGCCTACGAGCAGTTCCTGCGTCAGCTTCGCGGCGAGGCGTATATCGACTACCGGCTGGCGAAAAGCTGAGGGAAAGCGGTGAAAGGTGAAAAGTGAAAAGTGAAAGGGAAGGCCTGAGCCTGCGGCGGCATCGTCGACCTCCGGCCTCCACTTTCGCGGACCATCCTCTTTTCACTTTTCACTTTCACTTTTCACTTTCACTTTTCCTTTCCTTTCACTTTCACTTTTCACTTTCACTTTTCACTTTTCACCGCCTCCCATGCACCGCATCGCCCTGACCGCCGGTGAGCCGGCGGGCATCGGTCCCGAACTGCTGGTGCGCATCGCCCAGCGGGCGTGGCCATTCCGCGTGGTGGCAATCGCCGACCGCCGCTGCCTGCATGGTGCCGCCGCGCGCCTGGGGCTGCCGTTGACGCTGGTCGAGGACGATCCCAGCCAGCGCCAGCCACTGGCTGCGGGACAACTCGCGCTGCATCCCTCTCCGCTGGCGCAAGCGGCGATGCCGGGCCGGCTCGATCCGCGCAATGCCGGCGCTACCCTGGCGATGCTGCGCAGCGCCGCTGACGGGGCGCTGCATGGTCGTTTCGATGCGATCGTCACCGCGCCGGTGCAGAAAAGCGTGCTCGACCACCCCGAAGCACCGTTCTACGGGCATACCGAGTTCTTTCAGGCGCTGGCGGGCGTCGAGCACGTGGTGATGATGCTGGTCGCGCCCGCGGATGGCGCGCGACCGGCTTTGCGCGTGGCACTGGCCACCACCCACCTGCCGCTGCGCGCGGTGGCCGACGCGATGCAGCCGGACACCCTGGAACGCTGCCTGCGAGTGCTCGATGCCGGCCTCCGCCGGGACTATGGCATCGCAGCGCCGCGCATCGCGGTGCTCGGCCTGAATCCGCATGCCGGTGAGGACGGGCATCTCGGCGACGAGGAGCAGCGCGTCATCATCCCGCTGCTGCAGCGCCTGCGCGGCGAGGGCATGCAACTGGAAGGCCCGCTGCCGGCCGACACCGCCTTTTCCCCGAAACGCCTGGCGCAGACCGATGCCTTCCTCGCGATGTACCACGACCAGGGCCTGCCGGTGCTCAAGTTCGCCGCCTTTGGCCGCGCGGTCAACGTGACCCTCGGCCTGCCCTATGTGCGCACCTCGGTGGACCACGGGACAGCACTTGATCTCGCCGGCAAGGGTGAGGCCGATCCCGGCTCGCTGGAAGCGGCGCTGACCGAGGCCGCACGCATGCTGGATGCCCGCCATGGCCAGGGGTGAGATGTTTGCGCGCAAGCGCTTCGGTCAGAACTTCCTGCGCGACCACAACGTGATCGAGCGCATCGTCCGCGCGATCGACCCGCAGCCGGGCCAGCGCGTGGTCGAGATCGGCCCCGGCCGCGGCGCGATGACCTGGCCGCTGCTCGACGCGCTCGGCGAGCTGACCGCGATCGAGATCGACCGCGACCTGATCCCGATCCTAGAGGCCGAGAGCGCGGCGCACGGGAAGCTCACCATCGTCGAAGCCGATGTGCTGACCGTCGACTTCACCGCGCTGGCTGCAGGCACCCGCCTGCGCGTGGTCGGCAACCTGCCCTACAACATCTCGACCCCGGTGCTGTTCCACCTGCTGGACCATGCCCCGGCCATCGCGGACATGCACTTCATGCTTCAGCGCGAAGTGGTCGAGCGGATGGCCGCACCGCATGGCGACAAGACCTACGGGCGCCTGTCGGTGGCACTCCAGGCGCGCTGCAAGGTGGAGAAACTGTTCCGCGTGATGCCCGGCAGTTTCTGGCCGGTGCCGAAGGTGGAATCGGCCATCGTGCGCCTGACGCCGCTGCACGACCCCGAACGCGAGGCGCTGGCCGCGACGCTCGACACCGTCCTGCGCGCCGCCTTCGCGCAGCGCCGCAAGACCCTGTCGAATGCGCTGGACGGCGTGCTGGACGCCGTCACCATCGCCAGCTGCAATGTGCGCCCGGATGCGCGCGCCGAGCAGGTCGACGTGGCGGGATTCCTGAGGCTGGCAAGAGCACTCTGAGCCTCACGGAATTGCGCATACTCGGCGCACTTTCCGTGTTCACAAGGCTTCCCCGATGTCGCGAGTTCTCCTTTCACGCGCTGCCGCCAGCCTGGCTGCTCTCGCGCTCGGCCTTTCGGCACAGGCGGCGACCGTCGATCCGGCCGTGAATGCCGCACTGAAGGCCGCGCCCGACGCCCGCGCGCGCGTGCTGGTCAAGCTCTCCGGCCAGGCCGACCTCAGCGCCGCGGCGCGTATCGAGGACTGGAACGAGCGCGGCTGGGCGGTCTACCGCGCGCTCAGCGGCGCCGCGGAGCGCACCCAGGAGCCGTTGCTGCAACGCCTGCAGGCCTCGCGCGCCGCCGGCCATATCGCCGGCGTGCAGCGCTACTGGATCGTCAACCTGATCTCGCTGGAAGCGGACCGGGTCGCGATCGATGAACTCGCCGCCAGCCCGGAAGTGGAGGCGATCCTGGCGCCAATGAAGCTGGAAGTACCGATCGTGCTGCCTGAACTGCCTGCGGCCGTCCCGACCGCCATCGAGTGGGGTGTCAGCAAGATCCGCGCACCGGAAGTCTGGAGTTCCTACGGCACCACCGGCGCAGGCGTGGTCGCGGCCAATGTCGACACCGGCGTGCAGTTCAATCACCCGGCGCTGGTCAACCAGTACCGCGGAAACCTCGGTGGCGGCAGTTTCGACCACAACTACAACTGGTTCGACCCCACCGGAGCGACAACATTTCCGACCGCCGTCGAGGGATCCCACGGCACCCATGTGATGGGCACCGAGATCGGCGACGACGGCGCCGGCAACCAGATAGGCGTGGCACCCGGTGCGAAGTGGATGGCGGCCTATGGCTGCTGTCCCGACAACGAGGCGCTGTTGCTGGCGCAGCAGTTCATGCTCGCCCCCACCGATCTCGCCGGCAACAACCCCGACCCGGGCCGACGCCCGCATGTGCTGAACCAGTCCTGGGGTGGCCCCGGCGGCAGCCAGATCTTCGAGGACGTGATCGCGGCTCTGCGGGCCAGCGGCGTGTTCCCCGCCTTTTCCGCCGGCAACAGCGGCGGCAACGGCTGCGGCAGCCTGGGCTCGCCGGGCGACAATCCCTCGTCGTTCAACGTGGCGTCGACCAACAGCAGCGACGGCATCTCGGGCTCTTCCTCGCGCGGCCCGAACCCGATCACGGGCATGGTCGGGCCTGAGGTTGCGGCACCCGGTGTCAGCGTGCGCTCCAGCGTGCCCACCAATTCCTACGCGGTCTTCTCCGGCACCTCGATGGCGTCGCCGCATGTGGCTGGCGCCGTCGCGCTGCTGATATCGCTGGAGCCCAAGCTGATGGGCCAGGTCGAGCAACTGGAAGAACTGCTGCGCAAGACCGCGGTGCCACTGAACGTGGCGCAGACCTGTGGCGGCGTCAACGCCGCCACCGCGGTCCCCAACAACGCATTCGGATGGGGCCGGATCGACGTCAAGGCTGCGGCCGACATGGTCTACCAGGCTGGCTGGCTGCAAGGCTCGGTGCTGGTGGACGGCGCACCCAGGGAGGGTGTCGTGGTCAGCTTCAGCCGCCTCGGCGACACCCTGACCACCACCACCGACGCAGCGGGCAACTATCGCGTCGTTGCCGGCGCAGGGACCTATGCGATGAGCGCCTCGCACCAGGGCCAGACGGTCAATGCCGCCGGCGTGGTGGTCACCCAGAACGCCACCACCCAGCAGGATTTCAGCATCGGCGCAACCCAGTACTTCACGCTCGCCGGGCAGTTCCAGCCGGCCGCGCCGGCGATGATCGTGGTCCTCGGCCACCCGGCCATTCCGCCAGCCTGGGCCGATGCCGGCGGCAACTTCAGTGTGCAGATCCCGGCACCCGGCGCGGACATCCGGGTGGTCCATCCGGGCTTCCAGACCCAGGTGCTGCGGGTGAACGGCAGCGGTGGCACGATCAACCAGATCATTCCGTTGGCGCCGACTCAGAATTATGTCTGCCGCGACAACACCGAGGCTGGCGGCCCAACCTACGCCTGGACCGATGCAACGGGCGGCACCGCCTACAACCTGGACGACGACGCCAGTTCGGCCAGCATCACGCTCCCGGGCACCTTCACCTATTTCGGTACCGATCACACCACGGTGCGGATCAATTCGAACGGCTTCCTTTACTTCGGCGCGACCAGTTTCTCCACCGCCAACATGTACCTGCCCTTCGAGGGCATCCCCAACAACGATGCGATGGCCTTCGGCGAGGACCTGAATCCCGCGCTGGGTGCTCAGGGAAGCATCCACTCGCAGGTGCGCGGCAGTTCCCTGGTGGTGCAGTACACCCAGGTGCAGCACTGGGCCGGCGGGTTCCGGGAGACCTTCCAGATCATCCTCGACACGGCCACCGACACGATGACCTACCAGTACCACACGCTCAGCTGGCCGGACTTCGCCACGGTCGGCGTGGAGAACGCCAGCGGCAGCGTGGGCCAGCTGTACTCGTACCGCAACTCCGCCGGCCTGGTGGCCGGCCGCGCGGTGCAGTTCACGCCGGCCAGCGGCGCGGCGGTGAACTGGGGCTGCGACCACGCCTTCACCCTCTCCGTGTCGGACGATGCCGATCCGGTGCCGGCCGGCAGCACCGTCACCTACCGCATCCATTGGAACGCCGTCGGCTACGGCGGCTCGACGAGTGCAATGGTCACCGCGGATATCCCAGCGGGCGCCACATTCGTGGATTCCTCCGGCGGGGTGGTTCCGGTGAATGGGACGATCTCCTGGCCGCAGGGCAACCTGCGCCCGGGCGCTGAAGGCGAGCTGTGGTTCCGGGTGATCGCCAACAGTCCGTCCACCCTGAACATCAACGCCACCATCGGCGACATCGACGGCGAGCAGCGCACTGCGACCGAATCGACCACCGTCGGCGCCCCGGCGGAGAACCTGTTCCGGAACGGGTTCGAGGGGAACTGACCAGTCTGCGATTGCGCTGGGCCGGGGGCTGGACGCTGTCACCGTCGCCAGTTGCAATGCGCGCGCCGGGCAAGTGGAGGTGGCGGGCTTCCTGCGGCTTGCGCGCGCCTGCGCGCTGGCCACAAGCGTCAACTTGAAGTTGGCGCGCTGACGCGCGGGTCTGGCGGGCGGCACACGCCTGGCCCAGAATGCGCCATCGCCCGCTGCCCGGCATCGCGACGCTTGCAGCTCGATCCGCGCACGCTTGCCCTGTACACCACCGCCATCAGCCTGCTGCTGGCTGCGCTCGCGCATCTCTACGGGCGCAAGCGGCGGGTGTATCCGGGCTACGGTTGGTGGGTGGCTTCGCTGCTGCTGTTCGGCCTGGCGATCTCGACCATCGGCCTGCGCGGGCTGGTGCCCGACTGGCTGGCGCGGCTGGGTCCGGCGGCGGTGGGCCTGAGCGCGGTGCTGGCCATCTCCGAGGGTCAATGGCGCTTCGTCGGGCACGACAAACGGCCGCGAGGCCCTTGGGTGCTTGCGTTGCTGACGATGATCGCCGTCGCGCTCGCCGGCGAACTGACCTCAGCGCAATGGCAGCGCGCGGCGGGCGCCATCGGGGTCGGTCTGGTCGCGCTGACAGTCGCCTGGCAATTTGCCGGCCGTTGGCCGCACGGGCTGCGCGGCGCCGGGCGTGCCTGCGCGCTGCTGCTCGCGCTGTTCGCCACGGTGCGCATCGTCCGTGGCAGTCAGTTCATCTACGCCGGGCCCGAATTCGACGTGCTCGCGCCCCAGGCGATCTCGATCCTGAGCTACACCGCCAATGCGATGTTCGTCACGCTCTGGGGTTTCGGCTTCATCTTCCTTTGCGCCGCGCGGATGGAAGCCGAACTCGCCGAGTCGCGCGCCAGCCTGCACGAGTTGGCGCGCAAGGACCCACTGACCGGATTGCTCAACCGGCGCGCTTTTTTCGCGGATGCCAGCGGCGAACTCACCCGCGCGCGCCGCTATCGCACCCCGCTGGCGCTGCTGATGATCGACATCGACCGTTTCAAGTCGGTCAATGACGACCACGGACACCCGGCCGGCGATCGCCTGCTTTGCGAGATCGGCCGACGCCTGCAGGCGGAACTGCGCACCAGCGACCTGCTCGGGCGTATCGGCGGCGAGGAGTTCGCGGTGCTGCTGGTGCAGACGCCGGAGGCGCAGGCGCTGCAGATCGCCGAACGCCTGCGCCTGGCGGTGGCACAGACCGGGATCGAGTCCGAGGGCGCCCGCATCGCGCGCACCGCCTCGCTCGGCGTCGCCGTCGGCGCCGAACTGCCCGCGTCCATCGAGGACTTCATGCGCACCGCGGACCAGGCCCTGTACCGCGCGAAGCACGCCGGCGGCGACTCGGTCGAGCGTTCAGCCACTACCCCAGGTTGATCCAGGTGGCCTTGACCTCGGTGTACTTCTCGAAAGCGTGCAGCGACTTGTCGCGGCCGTTGCCGGACTGCTTGTAGCCGCCGAAGGGCGCGGTCATGTCGCCGCCGTCCCAGTAATTGACCCACACGCTGCCGGCGCGCAGGCGGCGCGCCATGCGGTGGGCCTTGTTGATGTCGCGGGTCCACACACCCGCGGCCAGGCCGTACGGGGTGTCGTTGGCGATCCGGAGGCCCTCTTCCTCGCCGTCGAAGCCGATCACCGACAGCACCGGCCCGAAGATCTCCTCGCAGGCAATGGTCATCTCCGGGCGCACCTCGTCGAAGATGGTCGGCTCGATGTAGTAGCCGCCGGTCTCCTTCAGCGTGCGCGCGCCGCCGAGGCGCAGCTTCGCGCCCTGCGCGTTGCCCTGTTCGATGTAGCCGAGCACGCGCTGCATCTGGCCTTCGTCCACCATCGCGCCCATCGGCGCATCCGGGTCCAGCGGGTGGCGCGGGTGCATGCTCTTGCCGGCCTCCACCACCATCGCCACGAACTCGTCCTTGACGCTGCGCTCCACCAGCAGGCGCGAGGCCGCGGTGCACACTTCGCCCTGGTTGTAGAAAATGCCGGAGGCCGCCGCGTAGGCCGCCTGCTTCAGGCTCGGCGCATCGGCGAACACCACGTTGGGGCTCTTGCCGCCGCATTCCATGTACGCACGCTTCATGTTCGAGCGCGCGGCGCAGCCGAGCAAATGCTTGCCCACCGCGGTGGAGCCGGTGAACACCAGGCCATCGACATCCATGTGCAGCGCCAGCGGCTCGCCTGCGGTCTTGCCGAAGCCCGGCAGCACGTTCAGCACACCCGCCGGGATGCCGGCCTCAACGGCCAGTTCAGCGATCCGCAGCGCGGTCAGCGGCGATTTCTCCGACGGCTTGAGCACCACCGAATTGCCGGTGGCGAGCGCCGGGGCGATCTTCCAGCAGGCCATCAGCAGCGGGAAGTTCCACGGCACGATGGCCGCGATCACCCCCAGCGGCTCGCGCGTGATCAGCCCCAGCTCATCCGGACCTGTGGGTGCGACCTCGCCGTAGACCTTGTCGATGGCCTCGGCGGTCCAGTTCATGCAGCGCACGCTAGCCGACACATCCACCTTCAGCGCGTCGCCGATCGGCTTGCCCATGTCCAGCGTTTCCAGCAGCGCCAGCTCCTCGCGGTGCTCGTGCATGAGCGCCGCGAAGCGCTGCAGCACCCGCTTGCGCTGCACCGGCGCCTGCGCCGACCAACTGCCCTTTTCGAACACCCGCCGCGCCACCGCCACCGCCCGCTCGGCATCCTCCGGCCCGCAAGACGCCACTTTTGCCAGCACTCGCCCGTCGATCGGGCTGATGCAGTCGAAGGTCTCGCCAGAGGCGGCATCCACATGCCGGCCGTCGATGAAAGCCTGGTGGGGAATGCGCTGGGTGGCGGCGCGGGCGTGCCAGTCGGGGTGGGGCATGGGGATTGAGTCCGGTTGTGGGTTGTGGGTTGTGGGTTCTGGGCAGCAAAGGCCGGCGAGATCGCGGCAATGTCCCGGGTGCAAGCCTCCGCTGCCCACAACCCAGAACCCACAACCCACAACCAGCCCGAATTCCGGGCGAGTGACTACACCCTCCCATCCCGCGGTGCTTGCCGCTAGAACGTGGGCGGCGTGCTCGCACTGACCAGCACCGCCTCGCCGTCGCCGACATTGCGGAAGCGGTGCGGCAGTTTGCTCTCGAAGTAGTACGCGTCGCCGGGGCCGAGCACGCGCACGTCGTTGCCGACGGTCACCTCGACGCGGCCGCTGATGACCACGCCGCCCTCCTCGCCGTCGTGGCTCAGCATTTCCTCGCCGGTGTCGCTGCCCGCCGGCATCAGCTCGCGCAGGATGCACATCTGGCGGCGGCGGCGGTCGTGGCGGCCCACGAGGAAGTAATGGATGCCGTTGTTGCCGAGGTCCGGCAACTGGTCGGCGCGGAAGAATGGGCTGTCCTCGGCCTCGCTGTCGTCCGGAGTGAAGAACTCCGCGAGCGTGATCGGGATGCCGTCGAGCACCTTCTTCAGCGAGGAGATCGACGGGCTGACCTTGTTCTGCTCGATCAGCGAGATGGTGCTGTTGGTGACACCGACACGCTTGGCCAGTTCGCGCTGGGAGAGTCCCTTGCGCTTGCGCACGCCTTGCAGTCGGAGTCCGATGTCCATCTGCGGATGTTGCCAGATATTCGACACTTTGCGTCAAGCCTGCGCAGATTTCGCCTTCTGCGTGCTTTCGATGTAAAGTATTTTCGACGCCCTACACACATCGATCATCAGGAGCACCGAGGATGGCCACGGATCAGCAGAACGCGAGCTTTGCCGCGCACTACAGCGCCGAGGCGACCAGCCATCCCGAGCACATGGATGCGTTCTGGATGCCGTTCACGGCCAATCGCCAGTTCAAGCACCGGCCGCGCCTGCTCGCCGGCGCCGAGGGCATGTACTACCGCTCGGTCGATGGCCGCGAGATCCTCGACGGTACCGGCGGCCTGTGGTGCTGCAACGCCGGCCATGCGCGCAGGCGGATCGTCGACGCGGTCAGCCAGCAGATCGCGACGATGGATTTCGCCCCGACCTTCCAGATGGGCCATCCGCTGCCCTTCAAGGTGGCCGAGCGCCTGGCCGCCATCGCGCCCGATCCGCTCAAGCATGTGTTCTTCACCAACTCGGGCTCCGAGTCGGTGGACACCGCGCTGAAGATCGCGATCGCCTACCACCGGGTGCGCGGCGAGGGCCAGCGCACGCGCCTGATCGGTCGCGAGAAGGGCTATCACGGGGTGGGTTTCGGCGGCATCAGCGTCGGCGGCCTGCCGAACAACCGCAAGTTCTTCGGTGCGCTGCTGCCGGGCACGGATCATTTGCGCCACACCCTGGACCTCTCGCGCAACGCCTTCAGCCGCGGCCTGCCGGCGCACGGGGTGGAACTGGCCGAGGACCTGGAGCGGATGGTCGCGCTGCATGACGCCAGCACCATCGCCGCGGTCATCATCGAGCCGATCTCCGGCTCCGCCGGCGTGGTGCTGCCGCCCGAGGGCTATCTCAAGCGCATCCGCGAGATCTGCGACAAGCACGGCATCCTGCTGATTTTCGACGAGGTCATCACCGGCTTCGGCCGCGTCGGCAATGCCTTCGCCGCGCAGCGTTTCGGGGTCATGCCGGACATGATCACCACCGCCAAGGGCCTGACCAACGGCTCGATCCCGATGGGCGCGGTGCTCGCCTCGAACGCGATCCACGACGCCTTCATGCACGGGCCCGAGGGCGCCATCGAGCTGTTCCACGGCTACACCTACTCCGGCCACCCGGTCGCTTGCGCCGCGGCGCTGGCCACGCTGGACATCTATGCCGAGGAAAAGCTGTTCGACCAGGCGATCGAGCTCGGCCAGTACTGGGAAGATGCGCTGCACAGCCTCAAGGGCCTGCCGAATGTCATCGACATCCGCAACTTCGGCCTGATCGGCGCGGTGGAGCTGGCCTCGCGCCCCGGCGCCGTCGGCGCGCGCGCCTTTGATGTGTTCTCCCGCTGCTTCCACGACAAGGACCTGTTGATCCGCACGACCGGCGACGTGATCGCGCTGTCGCCGCCGCTGATCATCCAGCGCCCGCACATAGACAGCCTGTTCCAACGGCTGGCGGAGGCGATCCGCGAGACGGCGTGAAGCGAGCAGGAGCGGGACTGGGGGCTGGGGGTTGGGGCGAGTGCGCCGCAGCAAGCGACGAGAACTTGAATTCAATTCGTGCGCCAAGTTGCGCGCATACCGGCTTCCCGGTCTGCCCTGAAGTCAAGGCGCACTCACCCCAGCCCTCAGTCCCCAGCCCCGCATCTGAGTAGCCATGTCTTCACCAGCGCACCCGAAAACCACCGACCTCGCCTTCACCCGCACCAGTCCCTACGGCTCGGTCGCCGAGCCCACCTATTCCGGCGCGCTCAGCTTCCTGCGCCGGCGGTACAGCAAGGAGCTGGCCGGCGTTGATGTCGCGGTGGTCGGCGTCCCCTTCGACCTCGCCACCACCAACCGTCCCGGCACGCGCCTGGGGCCGCGGGCGATCCGCGCCGCCTCGGCCTCGCTTGCCTGGTGCGCTCCCTACGCCTGGGATGTCGATCCCTGCGAGGCGCTGAACATCATCGACTGGGGCGATGTCTACTTCGACCAGGGCCGGCCCGAGCGCATCCCGGCGATCATCGAGGCGCAGTTTGCCGAATTCGCCGCCGCTGGCGTGACCACCCTGGCGCTCGGCGGCGATCACTTCATCAGCTACCCGATCCTGCGCGCGCTGCACGCGCGGCACAGCGAGGCGCTGTCGCTGATCCACTTCGACGCGCACAGCGATACCTGGGCGGATGACGAATTCCGCATCGACCACGGCAGCATGTTCTTCCACGCCGCGCGCGAGGGGCTGGTCGACCCCGCCTGCTCGATCCAGCTCGGCATGCGCACGAAGAACCCGGAAACCCACGGCTACCAGGTGCTCGATGCCCGCTGGCTGCACCGCGAAGGCATCGCCGCGACCATCGCCGCGATCCGCGCGCGCGTCGGCACCCGCCCCTGCTACCTCAGCTTCGATGTCGACTTCCTCGATCCCGCCTATGCGCCCGGCACCGGCACCCCGGTGGTCGGCGGCTTCAACACCCACCAGGCGCTGGAACTGATCCGCGGCCTGGCGGGGATCAACCTGATCGGCATGGACGTAGTCGAAGTCTCGCCGCCCTACGACCACGCCGAGATCACCGCTTTCGCCGGCGCCAGCGTGGCGCAGGAACTGCTGGCGCTGTATGCCGCCCGCACCCCGTAGTGCCGAGCTGCCCGGCCCTCGTAGCGCCGAGCTTGCTCGGCGTCGGTGCGCCGGAATCGCGGAGCAATCTTCGCGCTATGACGAACCGGGTGACGGCCGGTTGAGCTGCTCCACGCGCCGCCGGATCGCCGCTTTGCGCAGCGCTTCGGCGGTCGCCAGCACCTCGGAACGCGAGCAGCGCAGCGTCATCAGGTTGACGTTCCAGTCGCCCAGGGTCTCGATGAAGCGCCACAGCAGGCGCCAGCCGGTGGGTGCGCGGGTGTAACGGGCGACGGCGCCAGGCTTGATCTCCAGGCACAGGAAGTGCGACTTGTCGCCGGTACCCAGGCGCACGCGCTGGACATCGTCCCAACAGACATGTTCGACGCGCTGGCGCGAGTCGGTTACGCCCATCGCATCCAGCGTCACCACCGCGTGCGGCGACAGCAAGGCGCGCAGGACGTAGCGGAACAGCAGGAACCAGATCGGCCCGATCACCGCCAGGGCCCCGAGGCCGAGGATCGCCGCCGCGTTGAACTGCATCAGCGCCAGCACCGTGGGCAAGGTGCTGGCGACGCTGGCGCTTGCAAGCAGGCCGACGGCGATGGCCACCGGACGCGAGTAGTGCAGTTCCAGGGTATCGCCGTCCGGCATCGGTGCGCTCGCGGTGGGTGTCGCCCGATTCTGCGCGAAGGCACCTCGACCGAGTAGCACCAGCGATTCGCAACCGATGCCGGAGACCTGGGGCAGCCGACTCTGTCGGCGATCTCTCCCTGCAGACGCCGACAGAAGCTCGCGGCTGAAGCCGCTCCCACCCACGGCGCCGCGCGCCGTCGTGGGAATGCTTGCGCTTCTCTCAGCGTTCCTTTGCGTCCTCAGCGTCTCTGCGTTGAACGATTCCGCACACGCCCGTGGCCGCACGTCGAACACTCGCGTAGATTCCTGACCATCCGCCTGGCGGGAGACAGCGCATGGCGCTCGACGACGGGAAGACCGTGGGCCTGGCGCTCTCCGGCGGCGGCTTCCGGGCCACCCTGTTTGGCCTGGGCACGCTGACGCGCCTGAATGAGGCCGGCTTGCTCGGGCGGCTGGACCTGGTCACCAGCGTCTCAGGCGGCTCGATCCTGGCCGGGATCCTCGCGCAGCACTGGCAGGCGCTCGACTGGCAGGACGGGCGCGCCGCCAATTTCGACGCGGTGGTGGCGCGCGATGTGCTGGCCTTCTGCAACCGCACCATCGACATCGGCGCCGGCCTCAAGGGCCTGGTCAACCCGTTCAAGTCGGCCGGCCGGTACCTCACCGACTGCTATGACCGCCATCAGTTCGGCGGTTTGTCGCTGAAAGCCATCCCGCCGGCCGCCACCCCCGGCCAGCCCACCTTCGTGTTCTATGCCACCAGCCTGCAGACCGGGCGCAACTTCCGCTTCCGCCAGGATTACATCGCCGACTGGAAACTCGGCCTCAATCGCCATGCCGAGTTGCCGCTCTCGCTGGCCGTCGCTGCGTCCAGCGCGTTTCCGCCGATCTTCTCGCCAGTGGTCATCAAGACCCATCCGCGCGACTGGTCCGGCGGCGAGCCGGGCCCCGAGCGCGATGCGATGCGCGGCCGGCTGGTACTGAGCGATGGCGGCGTCTACGACAACCTGGGGCTGGAGGCGCTGCAACAGGGCAAGCTCGACTACGCCCTGGTCAGCGACGCCGGCGCGCCTTTCGAACTCGACACCCGCCCTGCCCGCGGCCCGTTGCAGATGGCCCGCGTGCGCGACATCCTGATCGACCAGACGCGCGCGCTACGGAAACGCATGCTGGTGCGCGAGTTCGCCAGCCGCCGGCAGAAGGGCGCCTACTGGGGCATCGATACCCTGATCGGCAGCTACAAGGACCCGCAGGCGCTGCTCAAGGACAGCGCCGAGACCGCGGCGCTGGCGCGCGTACCCACCCGCCTGGCCGCCTTCGATCCGGACATCCAGCAGCGCCTGATCCGCTGGGGCCACGCGCTGGCCGATGTGGGCTTGCGCCGGGCTGGGCTGCTCCCGACGTAGCCCGGGGTACGCGCATTGCGCGTTCCCCGGTGCTTGCGGCGAGCCCACCGGCGGTGAATCACTGCGCGATACATCGCATCTACGCAACTTCCGGTCAAGCGTCTGCACGCTGGCGACAAACGTGCAGGAACGCGGGAACCTAGGCTGGCAGCACCTGACCCGGGAGCCATCCGATGCGCATCCTGCTGTTGCTGGCATTGATTGCGGCCGAGAGCCACGCGGCCACTTTCACGGTCACCTCGACGGCCGACACGAGCGGCTCCAGTTGCGGCGCCACCTGCACCCTGAGGCAGGCGCTGACGGCGGCGGCGAACAACGCCGGCGCGGATACGGTGGCCTTCAACATCCCGGGCGCCGGCCCGCACCGGATCGTCATCGCTTCCACGCTCCCCAGCGCCAACAACGTGACGGTGAACGGCTACACCCAGCCGGGCGCCGCGGCAAACACCGATCCGCTGGCCAGCAACGCGGTGCTGAGGATCATCATCGACGCGGGCGGTCTGCCGGCCGCCAATATCGCGATCAGCCTCACCGGAGGGGGAGTGCTGCGCGGCGTGTCGTTCATCGCGCCACCGTCCAACGTGGGCGTGGACGTCGGCACCGGCAGCGTGAGCGGCTGCTGGTTCAATGTGGAGCCCGATGGCGTGACCACCGCTTTGAATGGCGCCCCGCTGCGCCTGGCGGCGAGCCAGACGGCCACGGTGGGCGGCGCAACCCCGGCCGATCGCAACGTGTTCGCCGCGTCGGGAGCAGCCACCAGCACGATCATCGCCGGCAACACAGGTACCCACGTCGTGCAGGGCAATCTCTTCGGTCTGCGTCCGGATGGCCAGACACCGGGCTCAATCAACCAGGTTGTGTCGAGCGCAGCCATCAGCGCTGGGCAACAGCTGATCGACAACACCATCGCGTGTACCCAGTCCATTGCCGTGCAGAACTTCGGCGCCGTCATCAGCGGCAACCGGATCGGCACCACGGTGACCGGTGCAAA
This sequence comes from Rhodanobacteraceae bacterium, assembly GCA_016713135.1. Classification (NCBI taxonomy): domain Bacteria; kingdom Pseudomonadati; phylum Pseudomonadota; class Gammaproteobacteria; order Lysobacterales; family Rhodanobacteraceae; species Rhodanobacteraceae bacterium. Next base: position 627,237 of record JADJPR010000023.1, read on the forward strand.
CCCGGGCTGCACCACCGGACGGCTCAGCACCGCCAGCGGACAGCGCTTCACCGGCAACACCTTTGGCTACTACACCAGCACGCCGGTCAGCCTTGCGAGCAGTCTGAGCGGCGTGGTGTTCCGCGGCAACCGGATCGTCGATGTCAACGCGGTGCCCTTCGACCTCAACGCCAACGGCGTCACCCTGAACGATCCGGACGACAACGACACCGGCGCGAACGGCCTGCAGAACTATCCGGTCATCACCACTGCGCGCATCGTCAGCGCGAACGAGTTGGAACTCTCGGGCACGCTCGACAGCGCACCCAACACCAGCTACGCGCTGGACTTCTACGCCGCGGACGAGATCTCGCGCGCCGCGTTCGGCTTTTTCGCCTTTGCCGACGGCGAGCGCGTGGCCACCTCCAGCATCACCGTCACCACCGATGCCAACGGCCTGGCGAGCTTCGGGCCGGTCACGCTGACCTTCGACAGCAGCGGGCCCATGGGAGTGGTCAGCGGCACCGCCACGCGGTTGGACGCCGGCAGCAATCCGGTGGAGACCAGCGAGTACGGCGAAGCCAGGGCCACCTATACCGCCGGCAGCGGCGACCTGGTGGTGAGCAACACCAACGCCGGCGGCGCCGGGTCCTTCCTGCGCGCGCTGCTGGAGGCGGAAGCGAGGCCGGACGGCGCTGGGCGGGATCGGATCGTCTTCGCCATCCCCGGTGCCGGTCCACACACGCTTTCCACGGGGCGCTCACGCAGTTCCTCTTTACCGGCCGGGTGGAGATCGACGGCTTGACCCAGGCCGGATCGGTTGCCAACAGCAGCGCTGGCGCCATCGATGCCCAGCTCAAGATCGACATCAACGGCGCGAAACTGACCTTCACCAACGCCGACACGCTGATCCGCGGCGTCGTCATGCGTGGCCCCAGCGCCTTGCTCTCCCTGTCTGGCGGCGGTGCCGTGGAGGGCAGTTTCATCGGCGTCAGTGTGGATGGCCTCAGCCTGGCGACCACCGCCGACAACACCGCCCAGGTCAATTGCATTGGTTGCCGCATTGGCGGCCCGGACCTGGCGCAACGCAACCTGATCGGCTGCCCTCAGATCTCGGCGATGAGCTGCATCAGCATCCAGGGCGCCAATGCGCGGGTGGAAGGCAATCTCATCGGGGTTGCGCGCACCGGCGTGACCCGTCTGGTGACCCCCACCGATCCCGGCACCGTACAGGTGTTCACGGGAATCAACGTCGAGGCCGCCGGCGCGACCGTTCGCGGCAACGCGATCGGCGGCTTCACCCGCGGCATGCGCGTGCTGTTCAACAACCACCTGATCGAGAACAACCGCATCGGCGTGGGAGTGGATGACCTCGCCAGCCTGGCGAACGCGCGCAACGGCATCGAACTGGCCGTCAGCAACGGCAGCATCGTGCGCGGCAACCACATCGCCAACCAGGTGCGCGACGGCGTGCTGATCCGCAACGGCAGCAATCTCATCACCCTGGTCGAGAACCGCATCCATGACAACGGCGAGCTCGCGGTGGACCTGGACGTCTCCAACGCTACCCACGGCGACGGCGTCAGCGCGAACGATCCGCTCGATGGCGACACCGGACCGAATGGCGGCCAGAACTTCCCGGTGCTCTCGCAGGTCCGGCGGGAGGCGGCGGGAATCGTCGCCAGCATCAGCCTGAACTCCACCCCGAACCAGAGCTTCCGGGTGCGCTACTGCTACGTGGCCGTGCCGGACGCCAACGGGCATGGCGAGTGCGACCAGCCCATCGTTGGGGTGCCGCAGACGGTGGCCACCGACGCCAGCGGCAACTTCAGCGGTGCCACACCCACCCTGCCCGCCACCACGCTGAACTTCCTGACCGCTACCGCAGCTCCGGTTTCCGGCAGCTTCGAAAACACCAGCGAGTTCGCGCAGAGCGTGCGCATCGCCGACCTCAGCACCACCACGATCACCGCGCACACGCCGCAACCGGCCTTCTTCGGCCAACCGGTGACCGTCAGCGTGAGCGTGACCAGTCCGGCGGGCACGCCTGCCGGCACGGTGCTGGTAATCAGTTCCAATGGCGGCAACTGCACCGCGACCTTGAACAGCGGCAGCGGCAGTTGCGCCCTGACGCCCGGCGGCGCGGGTACGCCGACCCTGACGGCCACCTATGCCGGCAGCGCCGAGTTCGTCGCCAGCAGCGACAACGTGAGCCACACCGTGGCGCCTGCGGTCACCAGCACCACGGTCCTCAGCGACACCCCGGACCCTTCGACCTTCGGCGACGCGATCACCGTCAGCTTCCAGGTGCAGAGCACGCCGGTCGCAACCGGCAGCGTCACCATCAGCGATGGCGTGGCCCAATGCCAGGGCACGCTGGGCGCCGGCGGAAACGGCAGTTGCGTGCTGACGCCGGGTGCCGGCGGGGCCATCACGCTGACCGCCAGCTACGGTGGCACGGCCAATTTCGCGGCTTCCAGCGACACCGAGGCGCACACGGTCAATGCGGTCGCCAGCACGCTGGCCATCCTCGGCAATACACCCAACCCCAGTGTTTCAGGCCAACCCGTGAACGTTTCTGCGCAACTCACGAGCGCGGTCGGCGCGCCAGTGGGCCCGATCATCGTCAGCGATGGTGCCGGCGCCGCGTGCCAGATCGCCGGCGCCAGCGGCAACTGCAACCTGATCCCGATCAACGCCGGCGCGGTCACGCTGCGCGCTGACTTCGCCGGCAGCGCGACGCACCTGTCGAGCACCGCCTCCGCCGGGCAGAACGTCAACCGCGCAAGCACCACGCTCGATGCCGGCCAGCCGACGGACACCAGTGGCCATGCGCCTCGCCAGTTCGCGCTGATGCGTTTCCCGGTCGCCATCGCCGTGACCGCGCCCGGCGCCGGCGCGCCGACCGGCAGCATCACTGTCACCGGCACGCCGGGCGTGGAGGTCTGTGTGGTCGCCCTGCCGGCAACCCAGTGCGAGCTGGTGGTGCAGACGCCAGGCTCACGCACTTTCGACATCGAGTACGCCGGCGACAGTCGCTACCTGCCCGCCGTCACCCAGGTGGTGGCCAACGTGCTGGCCGATGCACTCTTCGCCAACGGGCTCGAAGGTGATGAGTGACCCGCGCGGCAAGTCGGTGAACAGCTTACTCGACGCGTGCGTAGACGCCCAGGAAGCTCACGACCCAGGTCGTTCCGCCGTCGTCCGACGTTTCCCAACGCTGCTCGACACGCTTGTCCTCGCGCGGCGTCCAGGTGATGCGCTGTTGCTGCAGGCCACCACTGGCGGTCGGCAGCTCACCGCGCATGACCATGGCGTCGTCAGCCAGGGCGCCTTCGAGGCGCAGGATCAGGCCATCTCCGCCCACCCAGAACTGGGTCCAGCGCTTGCGCTGACCGTCCCAGGCGTTCAGGCTCATCCCTGACAAGCCGCTGGCACCACGCCAGTGCTCATGCAACGCGCAGCCGCCGGCCTCGCGCACGATGCGGTTGTGTCCCAGCAGCTTGCTTCCGTCACTGCTGCGCACTTCCCAACTGCCGATCCAGAAGTCGAACTGATGATGCTCGACCGCATCGCACGCTGGCGGCGGCGCAGGCGTGCTGGCAAGAATCGCTGCCCAAAGGGCCGTCAAGACGCTCATCCTCGATCTCCCGGTCTGGTTCGTTCAGCGCGGCTCACCGGGCGCCGCGCTTGCGGCGCCCCGGTATGCCAGCTCAGCGCAGCTCCACGGTCTCCACCACCCAGCCGTTGCTCGCCTGGCGGGCAGTCCAGCTCAACGTCGGCTCGCCCGGCAACGCAGTCCACGCACCCAGGCGCAGGCGTCCGTTGCTGGCGCGGCGGGCCACGGCGTACTGGATTGCCGCCTCGTGCAGCCGCGCGTAGACGCGGACCGCCTCGCCGTTGGCATCGGTCAGCCGCAACACGATGGTCGCGTCATCGCCCAGCGTGCGCCCGAGTACGATCGCCGGGATGCGCACGCTGCCGGTGGGCGCGTTCACCTGCGGGTCCTCGAAGCCATTGGCGAACAGCCCGTCGAGCAAATCGGTGTCGGTCGCGCTGTTGTTGCCCAGCACCGGATCCTCGATGGTGGTGTCCGCCGGCAGGGTGATCGCCGCGGTGTTGGCGATGCTCGCCGGGCTGCCGTCCACGTTGCCGTAGAAGGTGAAGTTCAGCAGGCCGCCGACCGGGAAGCTGGCGATGGTGACATCCAGGTTGCCCGTGCCGCCGGTCACCGGACAGGCCACGCCACCAGAGGCGTCGCAGGTCCAGGTCACGTCGATCAGGCCGGCCGGGATGGCATCGGTGATGCGGATGATGGCTGCCGCGTCCGGCCCAAGGTTGCGCACGATCACCGAGTAGACCAGCAGATCGCCGGGCTCGTAGGTCGGCACGCCGTCGCTCTTGGTCAGCGACAGATCGGACAACGCATACACCAAGGTCTGCGCATTGCCAGGGCCGCTGCTGCTCGAGCCGCTGAAGTTGCCATCGCCGGCGTAACTGGCGCTCACCGTGCGGTTGCCGAGGGCGTCGAAGCTCAGGTCGCAAGCGGTCGCCGGCAGCGTGGCCGTGCAGCTGGCCGATCCGCTGCTCAGGGTCACCGTACCGGTCGGCGTGCCCGCACCCGGCGCGTTGACGCTGAGGGCGAAGCTGAAGCTCGTCGGCTGGTTGATCCGGCTGCGGGTCGGGCCGGTCACGCTGATGCTGGTGCTGGCCGGATCGACCTGGTGGCTGGTGGTGCCGCTGCTGTCGCCGAAGGCCGTGGTCGCGGCGGTGTAGCTCGCGGTCAGGGTCTTGGCGCCGGCGGTGGTGCTGGTCAGGGCGCAGCTCGCCGTCGCGTTCGGCGCGGTGCCTGCCGTCAGCGTCACCGGACCGCAACTCGCGCTGCCGTCGCTGATGGTCACCGTGCCGCTGGGCGACAGCGTCTGCGCCGCCACCGTGACGCTCACCGTGTACGGCTGGCCGACCACGGACGGATCGGGCAGGTCCGAGGTGATCGTGGTCGTGGTCGGTTGCTGGTCGTCCTCGAGGATGGTGCCGGTACCACTCAGGCTCGCCGGCGAACCCTCGATGAGCGGCGATGCGGCAACGGTCGCGTTGACAATGTTGCTGAGGTCCACGCTGAAGCTCTCGTTGCCCTCGAAGGCGGTGTCGCCAACGATCTGCACCGCCAGCGTGGTCCCCAGCTGGCCGGCCGGGATCGTGATCAGCGTCGGCGCCAACGGCTGGTAGTCGTTGTTGCCAACCGTCGCGCTGCCATCAGCGGTCGCCCGCGTGAAGCTCACATCGCGACCGGAGGCCGCCGACAGGCTGACCTGGAAGCTCATCGGCGTCAGTCCGCCGTTGCCCTCCGGCTGGCTCGGGTTGCTGATCGAGATCACCGGCGGCAGGTCGTCGTCGAGGATGGTGCCGGTGGCAACCAGCGTGCCCGGCGTCACGTTGCCGACCGCGGTCAGCGCCGACAGCGTCAGCGTGAACGTCTCGTCGTCCTCGTCCAGCGCATCGTTGTTGATGGCCACGTTGACCGTCTGGCTGGTGTTGCTGTTCGGCGCGAAGCTCACCGTGCCGCCGACGATCGTGAAGTCCGCCACCGTCGCCGTTCCCGGCGCCGAGTTCAGCGTCAGCATCACGCCCGATTGCACCGGGTTGCTCAGCGTCACCGTGAACGCCATCGGCGTGGTCGCCTCTGTCTGGCTGACGCTGACCGGATTGAACGCCACCACCGCACTGTCGTTGTCGCTGATCGTCAGCAAGCCGCTGCCATCGGCGAGGGTGGTCACGCCGACAATGTTGATCGGGGCGCTCAGGGACAGCGTCGCTGTTTCCGTGGCTTCAACGATCAGGTCGCCCACTATCGGCACGCTGATGGTCCGAGTCAGCGGGCCGCCGGCGACAAATTGCATGGTGCCTGATGTTGTCATGTAGTCGCTCCCCGCCTGCGCCGAGCCTGGCGTGACGCTATAGGGAACGATGAAATCGGTCAGGTTGTTTGTGCGTGTGAGCGTGAACACCGCATTGCTGGTGCCGGCGTCGCCCTCGGTCAGCGACACATCGTCGATGCTGAGCTCAGCGCCCGCATTGGTCAGTGTGAAGCTCACCGGCGCGCTGGCGCCAATCGCATTCGCGGACACGCTGTAGCTGCCGACCGTGGCATTTGCCGTGGCCGTACTGCTGGCGCTGCCGCCGCTGATCGTCGCAGGATTGGGCGACAGGCCGGCACTGGCGCCCGCGCCCGGCGGGGTAAACGTCACCACGCCGCCGTTCACCGGCTCTCCCGGCGCCACCGGCGTCGCCGACACGCTGAGGGTGCTGGCAAAGATCAGGCCCGGGCCCTGGCTCTGGTTGTTGCCGCCGGTCACCGCCAGCGTGAATCCGCGCGACTCGTAGGCGCCGATGTCGCACGCCGTCTGTTGCGGCCGCGCGACGCCGCGCTGATCCAGGTTGCCGACCGGCACCGCAGCGCAGGCGGCGTTGTTGCCGGCGTTCATGGCCGGGCTGCCCGGCAGCAGCGCGTGGGTCTCGGTCGGGCCACCGAAAGTCCCAAGTGGCGCAAGCAGCGCGTTGATGGGAGTCGCCACGGTGCCGACCAGATCGCCATTGCTGCCATTGACGAATCCGCTCGTCCCATCGCTGTCGAGGTTATGGCCCAGCGACGCCAGGAACGCGTTTGGCGTCGGTATCCGCGTATCCGCGGTTCCGGTGGTCGTTGTGAAATTCTCGGGGAAATTGCTGGCCACCAGCGTGTTTTCCAGTCGCGTGACCACCGTCTGTCCAGGTGTATCCGGGCCATAAGCGGTCCATACGCCACCGAATCCCTGCGCCGCGCCTACGTTGTCGGTTACCGTGCAATTGATCAGTTCCAAGCTGCTCGCTGGCCGAGAGAAGACGAAATGGGCGATGCCGGCTTGAGAGGAATTGCTGCGGTTGCCGCTGATCGTACAGTTGACCAAGATGGCGGTCGCATCCTGAATGTTGACGCCGCTCGCCTGAAACGCCGTTGTGTTGTCGCTGACGGTCGTGTTGCTCATGGTCAATGTGTTGAACCCGTGAGACAGTCCTCCGCCATTGCCCGCCTGATTGCCCGAGATGGTGCAACCGTCGATAACCGTGGGTCCCTGGGTCCACAGGCCCCCGCCGAAGTTTGTGCCGGCAGAATTTCCCGTCACCGTGGAATTTCTCAGTGTCAGAGTGCCCGCGCTGAAAACGCCGCCACCGACGCCGGTGGTACTGCCGTTGTTGATGGTCAGGCTGTCGAGCGTGACCGTGCTGCTGGCTGCAATGCTGAAGATCCGGAAGTTCGGGCTGCCGGCCACGCGGGTCACGGTCACGCCGGCGCCGCCGTCGATGGTCAGATTCTTGTTGATGAGCAGTTGCGCGGTGGTCAGGCCGACGCTGGTCACACCGCCGGCGAAGGTGATCGTGCTGCCCACGCACGCATCGGCAATGATCTGCCGCAAGCTGCCAGCCCCACTGTCGTTGCCATTGGTGACCACCGTCGCCGGGCAATTGATGTTGAACGCACTCGACGTCGCGCCGGCAAGGCCCGCGCTCGCGGCCGTCAGCGTGTAGCCGTTGCCGGCATTGTCGATCGATAGATTCGGGAAGCTCGCGACCCCGGCCACCGCGGCGACTGACGCGGTGCCGCCCAAGGTACCCGCGCCCGGATTGGCTCCGAGGGCGATGTCCACGCTGGCCGTCGACGCCGTCTGGTTGCCGAAGGCATCGAGGATGCGCACGCTGACCGGCGGCGCAATCACGGCGCCGGGCACGCCATTGCTCGGCTGCTGCAGGAACGCCAGTTGGCTGGCGGCAGCGGCCGTGATGTTGAAGGGATCGGAGGTATCGCCGGTCAGGCCGACGCTGCTCGCCGCCAGCGTATAGCCGGTTCCTGCCTTGTCGATCGACAGATTGCTGAAGGTGGCGACGCCATTCACGGCGGCGACGGTCGTGGTACCGGCCAGGGTACCGCTGCCCGGGTTGGTCCCAATGGCCAGCGTCACATCGGCATTGGACGTGGTCTGCACGCCGGCCGCATCGAGGATATTGACGGTGATCGCCGGTGTGATGGCTGCGCCCGCCGCGGTGTTGCCCGGCTGGGTGCCGATCGCAAGTTGTGCCGGCGGGCCGGCAGTCGGCTGGAAGCTCGCATTCAACACCACGGTTCCGGCGGATGCCGTCGGCGTGTTCGACCAGCGCGACACGTAGATGGTGTACTGGGTACCGGCGGTCAGCGCCAGGTCGAGGATCTCCGAACGCAGTGTTGCCCCGGGCGCGGGTTCGTCATCGTTGCATGCGACCGCGGTGAAACTCCCGGGGTTGCCGCTGTACACGGTCATTATCGTGTCGGTGAAGCTGCCGCTGCTGGCCAGCGTATCGATGTCCAGCAGGCCATTGGTGGCGGGCGTGAAGGTCCACCACAGGGTGTGCGTGCCGATGCGCGGTCCCAGGATCGAACAACTGTGCGGCAAGTCGGTCGCCGAGACCGTGGCGTTCTGCGCAGCCGTCACCGTGTTGTTGTACGGCATGGCGCCGATCACGCGGGCGTTCGCCACCAGATCGTTGTCCGGCACCACCGGCGGCGCCGACCAGGTGAAGGCCACCGACAGGTTTCCGACCGTGCCCGGCGGTACCTGCACCCATTGCGAGACGAACACGTAGTAGGTGGTGCCAGCGGCGAGGTTGCTGCTGACCGACGAGCGGAAGTTGCTCCCGCTGATGTCGTCGTTGCAGGCGATCTGGGTGAAGGCGGAGCCATCGTGGGTATAGATGGCCGCCAGGGTATCAGGCACACCGGCAGACGGCGCGAAGATCGTGGTCGCGGCCGTGCTGACGGTGACGCGAGTGGCCACCGTCGGGGTGATGCGGTACCAGAGACCCTGGAATCCCGGGCCCGCGCCGCCGAACTTGCAGGAGTAATCCGGATCGGCCGACTCCTCGGACGCGAAGGACACGTTCGCCTCGACATCGGTGATCGTCACGTCCGCGACCACGTTTTCGGCGTTGACGAAGTTGTCGTTGGCCGGCGCGCAGGCGGCGAACTGGACCACATTGGAGGGCGCGGAGCGATCCCCGTTGCGCTCGGCGACGGCGCGGTACTGGTACACGCCGCAGGGCAGCGCGGTCTCGGGATGGGAGAAAGAACTGCCCGCCGGCAGCGTCTGGTAGTCGGCGAAGGCGCCGCTGTTGAGTCGACGCTGCAGGATCTGGCTGGTTTCGTCGGGGTTGGCGTCGCTCCAATCGAGGGTCACCGCCGTCGAACTGACCGGCGTTGCGACCAGGCTGGAGGGCGCCAGCGGGCAGTCGCGCGCGGTGCCGGTGTCCTCATTGGAGGGCAAAGACAGTGATGAGCCGTCCCAGGCGCGCACGAAATAGGTCTGCGGGCCGCAAATGACGCCGCTGTCGGTGAAGCTCACCGTCGGCACGGTCACGCTGCCCACCTGCACCGCCGGCGCGCCCGGGACATTGCGGTAGATCCGGTACTCAGTCGCTTCGGGCACCCCAGTCCAGCTCATGCTGATGCTGGTGCTGGTGGTGCCGGTGATGGTGAATCCGGAGGGCGGCGCGGCGAAACTCAGCGCGCCAACGGTCGCCACCGGGTCGACCCGCGGGTACTGCGGGCTGGCCGGGATGCGGTAGTCCAGGACCGGCTTGCCGGTGAACTCGAGCACATCCTCGAGCTGTGCCGGGGTGTAGACCAGCCCCCGGCCTTGCAGGAACTCGAGCACCACAGCGGCGCTGCCGGCGGCATAGGGCGTGGCCATCGAGGTGCCGCATTTGTCTTCCGCCACCGAACCATTCAGTCCGGTCGACGTGATCAGGCAACCGGGCGCGAGGAGGTCAACCAGTTCGCCCGCCCCCTGCACCGGCGTGGCATTGCTGTAGCAGCTGACTTTGTCCGGTGCGCCGTTGTCGGTGCAACTGCCGAACGACAGCGAGAAGCTGGCATCGCCGGTGGAACCGACGCCAATCGCACCGGTGATGCACGCGGGGCTGCCGACCATGTCGGTTTCGGCATCGTTGCCGGTGGCCACGAAGACCGCCGTTCCCTGGCCGTTGAGCGTCGCGAAGGCGCTGACGTAGGCAGCGCCATCGGCGTCGCAGGCGGCGTTGGTGGCGTAGTTGCCGCCGCCCAGGCTCATGTTCACCAGGTCGACCGCACCCGGCGTGGTCATGTTCAGGCCGATGATGTGGTTCAGCGCATTGAGGATGTTGGTGTCGCTGGTGTCGCCAGTGGTGAACACCTTGAGCGCGTGGAACTGCGCATCGGGAGCGACGCCCTGGGGGCCGGTGATGATGCCGGCCACATGGGTACCGTGGCCGTCCTGGTCCTCGGCGCTGGTGGCGCCGCCGATGCAGTCGTTCTCGGTGCGGAAGCAGGCCTGGCCGACGAGATCGTCGGCGAGAGCCGGATGCACCACGCCGGCATTGCTGTCGACGCCGGTGTCGATGATCGCGACCACCTGGCCGTCGCCGGTGTAGCCACTGGCGTGCAGCAGGGCGACATTGGTGACGGCGTTCGCCTCGACCATCGTCTTGCGCACCACGCGATCGCGGTTGATCGCGACCACCCCCGGAGTGCGCCGCAGGATTTCCAGCGAATTGCTGTTGATCTTGAGTGAGACGGCACGAATGCGATCGAAGCTGGCCACCTGCTCGAACGAGCCGACGGGCAGTCGAGCGAGCACCTGCTCGCGCGCACTGCGAACTTGCGCCGGCTGCGGCACCACATCGCGGGATCCCGGGGTTTCGAAGCTGACAATGACCCTTTCCGTGGGCGGCGTGCCACGCTCCTCGCTGGCGAGTGCCCGCAGCAGGTCCGGTGAAACCCGCGCCAGGGCTGCCTGTGCATTCGCACCGGCATGCGCCAGAAGCAGGGTCAGGGAAAGGGCCAGCGCGACGCAACGACGAAGCACAGGCATGCGGCGTCTCCATTCCAGTCGGACGGGGGCCCGGCGGCACCCGGACAAAGCATGCCGCAAATTCCGGTTCTCGGCATCCAGTGATCGGGCGCAGGCGCCCCTTCCGGTCGCTCCCTCCGCCGTCAGGCTGCCGCGCTTACAACCAGTCCTTCATCCGGAACCACAGCATGGCCAGCACCAGCGCCGGCGTGCGCAGCGCGCGGCCGCCGGGGAACTTGTGGTGCGGAATTCGCGCGTATACGTCCAGGCGCGTAGCCTGGCCGTGGATGGCCTCGGCGATCACCCGTCCCGCCAGGCCCGTGGCCGCGATGCCGTGTCCCGAGAAACCCTGGGCGAAATAGAGGTTGGGCGAGATCCGGCCCCAGTGGGGTGCGCGGCTCATGCTGATGTCGACATAGCCGCCCCAGACGTGGTCGACGTCGAGGTCTTTCAGCTGCGGGAAGACCTGGTGCATGCGCGCACGCATCCGCGGCCCGAGGGCCGGCGGGTCGATGCCCGAGTAGCTGACGCGTCCGCCAAACAGCATCCGGTGATCGGATGACAGGCGGAAATAGTCGAGCACGAAGTTGATATCGGCCACCGCCATGCCGTTGCGGATCAGCGCCTGCGCGCGCTCCGCGCCGAGCGGCTGGCTGGCGCAGATATAGGTGCCGACCGGCATGATGCGGTCTTCCAGCTGCGGCACCAGACCAGTCAGCCAGGCATTGCCGGCGAGAACGCCGAAGCGCGCGCGCACCTCGCCGCCCTCGCAACCGAACACCACCTCGCTGCCTTCGACGATGCGCGTGACGCGGCTGCCCTCGCGGATACGCACGCCCAGCGACAACGCCGCGCGCGCCAGCCCCAGGGTGTAGTTCAACGGGGGGAGGTGGGCGCTGCGTGGGTCATACAGCAGCGCCGCGTAGCGTTCCGTCGACAGCGTCTGCTGCAGCCTGGCGCGGTCCCAGAGCTCGGTGCCGGTGTAGCCGTAGTTCTCCACCAGGTCGTGCTGCCAGTGCTTGAGCTCCTCGACCTGGCGCGGCTTGATCGCCACGTGCGCATGGCCGGGCCGAAGATCGCAGTCGATCGCGTAGCGCCGGCAGCGCTCGGCGATCAGGTCGACGCCCTCGACCGACCAGTCGAACAGCTTGCGCGCATCGTCGATGCCGATCTGGCGGGCGATCTTCCCCATCTCGCAGCCGTAGCCGAAGATCGCCTGTCCGCCGCTGCGCCCGGATGCGCCCCAGCCCACCCGCTCGCCCTCCAGCACCACCACCGAGTAGCCGCGCTCGGCCAGTTCGATCGCGGTGGACAAGCCGCAGATCCCGCCGCCGAGCACCACCACATCCGCGCGCAGGCTGCCCTGCAGCGCCGGGTGATCGGGCGCGGCCTGGGCGGTTGCGGAGTACCAGGAGGGATGTGGGCCTGCGGCATGATCTGCCTCATTCAACGCGGGAACGTGACTCAGGCCCGTCGGACCGGTTAAACGCGGAGACGCTGAGGACGCGGAGAAGAGCAGGAGAAAAGCGGCAGGGATTTAGTGAGTGCGCCGAATCCCTCGCTTCAATGCTTTTCTCCGCGCCCTCCGCGTCTCCGCGTTTAACCGGTCAGTTGGAACCTCAAACCTGCCGCAAGTACCACTCGTATTCGAGGGTCGTGACTTCGCGGTAGAATCTCTGCTGCTCCTTGAGCTTCTGCTGGCCGTAGATGTGGCGGAACTCGGCGCCGAAGGTGTCGGCAATGAACTCGCTGCGCATGAAATCGGCGATGGTGTCGCGCCAGTAGAGTGTGCGCGGCTCGGTCTGTTCGTAGGCGTTGCCGACAATCGGCGGGCCGGGGTCGAAGCCGCCCTCCAGTCCGTGCAGCATGCCGGCGAGCACCGCGGCCGTCACCAGGTAGGGGTTCGCGTCGGCGCCGGCAATGCGGTGTTCGATGCGGGTGTTGGCCGGGTCGCTATGCGGGATGCGCATCGCCACCGTGCGGTTGTTGTAGCCCCAGCAGTCATTCAACGGCACGAAGGCGTTGAGCACGAAGCGGCGGTAGCTGTTGGCATGCGGCGCGAACATCAGCATGCAGTCGCTGGAGGTGCGCTGCAGGCCGCCGATGGCCGCGAGCATCGCCGGGCTTGGCGTCTCCGGCGTGCCGGCGAAGACATTGCGGCCTTCGCGGTCGAGCAGGCTGACATGGATATGCGTGCCGCTGCCGGCCTGGTCCACGAAAGGCTTGGCCATGAAGCTGGCGATCATCTTCTGCTGCCCGGCGACCGCCTTGATCGCGCGCTTGAGGTAGATCGCGTCATCGCATGCGGCCAGCGCGTCGGCGCGGTGCTTGAGGTTGATCTCGAACTGCCCCGGCGCGTACTCGGCCACCGCGGTGTCGGCCGGAATGCCCTGGGCGCGGCAGACGTCGGCGAGCACATCGGTGTAGGCCTGGTAATCGTTCAGGTCTTCCATGTAGTAGACCTGCGTGGTGCGGTTGCGCTGCCCGGTGGCCGGGTTGATCGAGGTCTGCGGGCGGCCGTCCACCAGGAGGTCCGCATCGAGCAGGTAGAACTCCAGTTCCACCGCCACCACCGGCGTCAGCCCCAGCGCCTGGTAACGCAGCAGGACCCGCCGCAGCACCTCGCGCGGGTTGGCGATGAACTGGCCGCCCTGCGCGTCCTCCATCGACAGCAGCACCTGCGCCATCGGCTTGCGCTGCCACGGAATCGGCCGCAGCGTGCCCGGCACCGGGCGGCAGATGCGGTCTTCGTCGCCGATGTCGTAGCCCAGCCCGGTTTCCTCCACCGTGTTGCCGGTGATGTCGGTGGCGATCAGCGACATCGGCAGGCACACCCCGGACTGATAGATCTTGCCGAGCGCATCGCGCGTCACCCGCTTGCCGCGCAGCAGGCCATTCAGATCGGGCAGGATCAGGTCGATCATCTCGCAGCCGGGAATCTGCGTCAGGACCGCCGCATCGGCGGCCGGCAGGGCGTGTTCGGACATGATCGAAGCACCGTCTGGAGGTCGCCCGATGCTAACAGAGCCGGGCGCGGCGTAAAAAATACTCATCAGGGGGAAGAGGCAGGAGCGGGGCTGGGGGCTAGGGGTTGGGGCGTGTGCGCGGAGTGGAGACGCAGACTTGCATGCTCCCCGCACGCGCTTGAAAGCGCACTCCGCGGACCATCGATCTGGCCACGACTCCTCGCGTACACGCCCCAGCCCCCAACCCCCAGCCCCGCTCTTTCTTCCCTCCCCCGTTGAAAAAAAACATCATCCCGCGTACCTTGCGGCAACTCGTAACGGGGCCCTCGCATGGCGGGACCAGCGCTCATTGGCGTGCCTTCCGATCGTCGACAGATCGAACCGCACCCGTTCCAGGCAGTCGGCGAGAAGTACGTCCGCGCGATCATCGACGCCCAGGTCGGCGTGCCGCTGCTGCTTCCCTCGCTGGATCCGCCGCTGGACCTCGAAGCGCTGCTGCCCCGGTTCGACGGGATCTTCCTGACCGGCTCGCCGAGCAACATCGAGCCGCATCACTACAGCGACGAGCCGAGTTGGGAAGGCAACCTGCACGATCCGCACCGCGATGCGACCACGCTGTCGCTGGTGCAAATCGCGGTGCGCCATCGGATTCCGCTGCTGGCCGTGTGCCGCGGGCTGCAGGAGGTCAACGTGGCCTTCGGTGGCACCCTGCTGCAGAAGGTGCACGAGACCATCGGCCACCACGACCACCGCGAGGACAAGACCCAGCCGCTCGATGTGCAGTACGCACCGGCGCATTCGATCACGCTGACGCCGGGCGGCATGCTCCACGCCGTCGCCGGCGCTGATGACGTGATGGTCAACTCGCTGCACGGCCAGGGCATCGCTCGTCTTGGCGATGGTCTGGTCGTCGAGGCGCGCGCGCCGGATGGACTGATTGAAGCAGTGCGCCTCGCCAGCGACGACACTTTCCTGCTGGCAGTGCAGTGGCACCCGGAATGGAAAGTGCGCGAGAACCCCTTCTACCTCGGCATCTTCGAACGCTTCGCTGCGGCGGTGCGAGCGCGGGCCGCATCGAGAAGCTGACATGGCCCGCAAGAAAGCCGCCAAGCGCCAGACCGAAGAGCAGCAGGAAAGCACGCTCAAGCTGTGGCTGAAGGAACGCCGGATCACCGAAGTCGAATGCCTGGTACCGGACCTCACCGGCAACGCGCGCGGCAAGATCATCCCGGCCGCCAAGTTCAGCCACGACTACGGCACCCGGCTGCCGGAAGGCATCTTCGCCACCACCGTCACCGGCGACTATCCGGACGAGTACGACGAGATCGTCGCCCCGAGCGATTCCGACATGTACCTGCGCCCCGACGCGGACACCGTGCGCATGGTGCCGTGGGCGTCGGATCCGACGGCCCAGGTGATCCACGATTGCTACACCCGTGACGGCCGTGCGCACGACCTGGCGCCGCGCAATGTGCTGCGGCGCGTGCTCGCGCTGTACGAGGGCCTGGGACTGAAGCCGGTCGTCGCGCCGGAACTCGAGTTCTTCCTGGTGCAGAAGAACACCGATCCGGACTTCCCGCTGCAGCCGCCTGCGGGCCGCTCCGGGCGCCCGGAGACCGCGCGGCAGTCGTACTCGATCGACGCGGTCAACGAGTTCGACCCGATCCTGGACCTGATGTACGACTACGCCGAGACCATGGAACTGGACGTGGACACGCTGATCCACGAGTCCGGCGCCGGCCAGCTGGAAGTCAATTTCCAGCACGCCGATCCGATGAGCCGCGCCGACAACGTGTTCCTGTTCAAGCGCTGCATGCGCGAAGCGGCGATGCGCCACGGCATCTATGCCACCTTCCTCGCCAAGCCGATGGCCAACGAGCCCGGCAGCGCGATGCACATCCACCAGAGCCTGGTGGATGCCGATGGCGACAATGTGTTCGCCGGCGACAAGAGCGGGCAGCACAGCCAGCTGTTCATGCACTACCTCGGCGGACTGCAGAAGTATGTGCCGATGGCGATGCCCTTCTTCGCGCCGAACGTCAATTCCTACCGCCGCCTGGCCATCGGCCAGGTGGCGCCGATCAATGTCCAATGGGGCTACGACAACCGCACCTGCGGCCTGCGCGTGCCGATGGACAGCCGCGAGAACACCCGCGTCGAGAGCCGCTTCGCCGGATCCGATGCCAACCCTTACCTCGCGATGGCCGCCACCCTGGCCTGCGGCTACCTCGGCATCGTCGAGAAGCTGCAACCGAACGAGCCACTCGCCGGCAGCGCGCAGGACAAGGGCTTCGGCCTGCCGCGTTCGCTCGAGGACGCGCTGATCGCCCTCAATGCCTGCAAGCCCCTGCGCGCGCTGCTCGGAGACCGTTTCGTCAACTGCTACGCCGCCGTCAAGGGCAAGGAGTACGAGACCTACCTGCGCGTCATCAGCTCGTGGGAACGCGAGTTCCTGCTGTTGACGGTTTGAGGGGTGGGAAATCAAGGGGGCTGGGGACTGGGGCTGAGGGCGAGTGCGCGGACGACACCGGAAAGAGAAGTCATCGGCATGCGCCCCCAGCGCTCTCCTTGAGTCCGGCCGCCCAGCCTGGCACCTCGGCGCCCTTGCCCCAGCCCCCAGTCCCCAGCCCCGCTTCTAGTCTCAGGCAAGCCACTACCCGGAGCCCTCCGATGCCCCACCCCGACAACCGCACCCTGCAGCAACTGGATGCCGCCTACCACCTGCATCCCTTCAATGACAACGCGGCGCTGGCCAAGCGCGGCACGCGCCTGCTGACGCGCGGCGAGGGGGTGTATGTCTGGGATGGCGAGGGCAACAAACTGCTGGATGCCTTCGCTGGACTTTGGTGCGTGAACATCGGCTACGGGCGGCCGGAGCTGGGCGCGGTGGCGGCGAAGCAGATGACCGAGCTGGCCTACTACAACAGCTTTTTCCAGTGCACCACCGAACCGACGATCAAGCTGGCCGCGAAGCTGGCCGAGCTGACGCCCTACGATCTGAATCACGCCTTCTTCGCCAACTCGGGCTCCGAGGCGAATGACACGATCCTGCGCATGGTGCGCCACTTCTGGGCGGTGCAGGACCAGCCGCAGAAGAAGATCTTCATCGGCCGCCACAACGGTTACCACGGCTCCACCGTGGCCGGCGCCAGCCTCGGCGGCATGAAGGGCATGCACGGCCAGGGCGGGTTGCCGATCCCGGACATCCACCACATCGATCCGCCGTTCTGGTTTGCCGACGGCGGCGACCTGTCGCCGGAGGAATACGGCCTGGTGGCGGCGCGCCGACTGGAGACCAAGATCCTCGAACTCGGTCCCGAGAAGGTGGCCGCATTCATCGGGGAACCGATCATGGGCGCGATCGGCGTGTACATTCCGCCGATGACCTACTGGCCGGAGATCGAGCGGATCTGCCGCAAGTACGACGTGCTGCTGGTCGCCGATGAAGTGATCTGCGGTTTCGGCCGCACCGGCGAGTGGTTCGGCAGCCAGTATTTCGGCTTCCGCCCGGACATCATGACCATCGCCAAGGGCCTGACCAGCGGCTACATCCCGCTCGGCGCCGCGATGTTCAACGACCGCGTGGCCAGCGTGCTCGCCAACCAGGGAGGCGAACTCGCCCATGGCTACACCTACTCCGGTCACCCGGTGTGTTGCGCGGTGGCGCTGGAGAACCTGCGCATCCTGCAGGAGGAGAAGATCGTCGACACCTGCAAGGCCGACACCGCCGCCTACCTCGGCCAGCGCTGGATGGAACTCGGCGCTCACCCGCTGGTGGGCGAGGCGCGCATCGCCGGCATGGTCGGCGCACTCGAACTGGTACCAAAGAAGGGCGAGCGCAAGTTCTTTGCCGAGCGCGGCAAGGTCGGCGTGCGCTGCCGCGACCTCGCGCTGAAGAACGGCCTGATCCTGCGCGCCACCTACGATTCGATGCTGCTGTCGCCGCCGCTGATCATCAACCGCGCCCAGGTGGATGAACTGGTCGAGAAAGCCTGGCGCGCGCTGGATGAAACGGCGAGGGAGCTGTGAAAAGCGGGGGATTGCAAAGCGGGGCAGGGGGTGAGGGACGCGCACAGCGGCTCCGAAAGAAGCGCTCGCATCCGTGAAGTCCGCGAATCACCTTGCAACAAGCCAGAACCGCGAGCCACTTCCCCTGCCCCTCGCCCCCTGCCCCGCTTTTCCTGGCCACTCGCCGTTGACACACCCTTCCCGCCGTGGGAAAAACGCTGCACTCTGCCACCGGCTCCGGCCGCACCATTCGTAGGAGATCAACGATGACCCTCCGCTTCAGTCTTCTCGCGCTGGCCTGCGCCGGCATCCTCTCCTGCGGCAAGGACGAAGCACCGCAGGCGCCGGCGCCAGCGGCGGACCAGAAGCCCGCCGAGCCGGCAACGCCCGCTGCCGAGGACAAGGTGCTCAACGTCCTGAACTGGTCGGACTACATCGCTGAGGACACCATCGCGAACTTCGAGAAGGAGACCGGGATCAAGGTCACCTACGATGTATTCGACAGCAATGAAGTGCTCGAAGCCAAGCTGATGACCGGGAACTCCGGTTACGACGTGGTGGTGCCGTCGCTGACCTTCCTCGCGCGCCAGATCCAGGCCGGCGTGTTCATGCCGCTGGACAAGTCCAAGTTGCCGAACTACGCCAACCTCGATCCGCAGATCCAGGCGCTGATCGCGCAGAACGACAAGGACAACATGCACTCGGCGAACTACCTGTGGGGCACCACCGGCATCGCCTACAACGAGGACAAGGTCAAGGAGCGCCTGGGCGAAGGTGCGGAGATGAATGACCTCAAGGTCTTCTTCGAGCCCGAGATCGTTTCCAAGTTCACCGACTGCGGCGTCTACGTGCTCGACACGCCGAGCGAGATCCTGCCGATGGCGCTGGATTACCTGGGCGAGGAGCCGAACAGCTTCGACCCGGCGGTGATCCAGAAGGGCGTCGACCTGATGCTCAAGATTCGCCCGCACATCACCCAGTTCCACTCCTCGCAGGTGGTCGACGCACTGGCCAACGGCGACGCCTGCCTCGCGCTGGCCTGGTCCGGCGACGTGCTGCAGGCCGCGGCGCGTGCCGACGAAGCCGGCAAGGGCGTGAAGGTGGGCTACGCCATCCCGAAACAGGGCGCCCCGGTGTGGTTCGACATGATGGCGATTCCGAAGGACGCCAAGCACCCGAACAACGCCCACGTCTTCATCGACTACATCCTGCGCCCGGACGTGATGGCCAACATCCAGAACTACGTGGCCTACGCCAGCGGCAACGCGAAGAGCAAGGAACTGATCAACCCGGAGATCCGCAACGACCCGCGCATCTACCCGACGCCTGAAGTCCAGGCCACGTTGTACAACCTCGCCGTCATCCCGCCGGAAGTGGACCGCATCTTCAACCGCGCGTGGACGACGATCAAGACGAATCAGTGAGGTCATTCCCAGGGAAGTTCGGCTGTCGCGCGGCTCGGTTGTGGGTTGTGGGTTCTGGGTTGTGGGCAGCGCGGCGGTCGATGTTCTTCCGAGGGGCACCATGGGCACGAAGGTCGGCTACCAGGATCTCGTTGTGTGGCAACGCGCGATCGACCTGGTGCCGACCGTTTATGCAGCTATCCGCAATTTCCCGCCGCACGAGAATTTCGCGCTCTCGGCGCAAATACGACGTTCTGCGGTTTCGATCAGCGCGAATATTGCGGAAGGCCAAGGCAGGCAGCATCGAAAGGAGTTCCTGCAACATCTTTCCATCGCCAAGGGCAGCCTGGCGGAATTGCACTCGCTGATGACAGTGGCACATCGTCTTGGATATCTCGACATGACGGCACTTGAAGAGCTGGAAACGGCACTATCCGGCGTCCGCAGGCCATTGACGGGACTCGTGGACACACTCGCCAAGTCACGTCGCTAGCGAGCTGCCTACAACTCACAACCCACAACCCACAACCGGACTCGAAACAGATGCAGCCCTCCAACGCAGCCGCGCTCACACCCAGGCCCGACTACCTGCTGATAGACACGGTCCGCAAGGAATTCGACGGCTTCGTCGCGGTCGACGATGTGTCGATCACGATCCGCCAGGGCGAGATATTCGCGCTGCTGGGGGCCTCGGGTTGCGGCAAGTCGACGCTGCTGCGCTGCCTGGCGGGCTTCGAGAAGCCCACGTCCGGCCGGATCATCCTGGCGGGCCAGGACATGACCGACCTGCCGCCCTACCAGCGGCCGATCAACATGATGTTCCAGTCCTACGCGCTGTTCCCGCACATGACGGTCGAGCAGAACGTGGCTTTCGGCCTGAAGCAGGACAAGGTGCCGAAGGATGCGCTGCAGAAGCGCGTCGACGAGATGCTCGCGCTGGTGCAGATGAGCAAGTACGCCAAGCGCAAACCGCACCAGCTCTCGGGCGGGCAGCAGCAGCGCGTGGCGCTGGCGCGTTCGCTGGCCAAGGGGCCCAAGCTGCTGCTGCTCGACGAGCCGATGGGCGCGCTGGACAAGAAGCTGCGCTCGCAGATGCAACTTGAACTGGTCAGCATCATCGAGAAGGCCGGCGTGACCTGCGTGATGGTCACCCACGACCAGGAAGAAGCGATGACGATGGCCAATCGCATCGCGATCATGGAAGCGGGGCGGATCCGCCAGATCGGCACGCCGGACGAGATCTACGAGCAGCCCAATTCGCGCTACACCGCCGAGTTCATCGGCTCGGTCAACCTGTTCAACGGCAAGATCGACAAGGACGAGAAGGACTTCATCACAATTGCCAGCCCCGCGCTGCCCGATCCGATCTACGTGGCCCACGGGGTCACCGGCTACGAGGGCATGGAGGTCGCCTTCGCCCTGCGCCCGGAGAAGATCAAGATCACCAAGGACGAGCCGGAGATGCCGCACAACAAGGCGCACGGCACGATCGAGGACATTGCCTACTTCGGCAGCCACTCGGTCTTCCACGTGCGGCTGGATGGCGGGATGAAACTGCTTTGCCATTTCGCCAATCGGCGCCGCTGGGACTCGGAAGGCTTCACCTGGAACGACAAGGTCTGGGTGTCTTGGGGTGACCTCGAAGGCGTGGTGCTGACGTCATGAGCGCCCGCACCGCGTGGTGGAAGCGAATCCTGCCGGCGCCGCGCTGGGCGCTGATCCTGGTCCCCTACCTGTGGTTGCTGCTGTTCTTCGCGATCCCCTTCCTGATCGCGCTGAAGATCTCCTTCGCCAAGGCGGCGATCGCGATGCCGCCGTTCACCGACGTGCTTTACTGGGTGGACGGCTTCCCGGTGGTCAAGCTGCGCGGCGAGAACTATCTGTTCCTGCTCGGCGACAGCATCTACCTCAACGCCTATCTCAGCTCGCTGAAGATCGCGGTGGTCTCGACCTTCCTGTGCCTGCTGGTGGGCTATCCGATGGCCTACGCGATCTCGCGGCTGCCGCCGTCCTCGCGCAACATCGCGCTGCTGCTGGTGATCCTGCCGTCCTGGACCTCCTTCCTGATCCGCATCTACGCCTGGGTGGGCATCCTCAAGCCCAACGGGTTGATCAACAACTTCCTGATGAACCTCGGCCTGATCGACAGCCCGATCAAGATGCTGCACACACCGGTGGCGGTCTACATCGGCATCGTCTACGCCTACCTGCCCTTCATGGTTCTGCCGCTGTACACCAATTTGATCAAGCACGACCACCGGTTGCTGGAAGCGGCATCGGACCTCGGTGCGCGGCCCTGGCAGGCCTTCCTGAAGATCACGCTGCCCCTGTCCAAGGCCGGGATCATCGCCGGCTGCATGCTGGTGGCCATTCCGGTCGTCGGCGAATTCGTCATCCCCGAGATGCTCGGCGGCCCCGAGACCCTGATGATC
This sequence comes from Rhodanobacteraceae bacterium, assembly GCA_016713135.1. Taxonomy (NCBI): domain Bacteria; kingdom Pseudomonadati; phylum Pseudomonadota; class Gammaproteobacteria; order Lysobacterales; family Rhodanobacteraceae; species Rhodanobacteraceae bacterium. The sequence goes on from JADJPR010000023.1 coordinate 648,920, forward strand.
GGGCGCGTGCTGTGGCAGGAGTTCTTCAACAACCGCGACTGGCCGGTCGCTTCCGCCGTCGCGATGGTGATGCTGGCGATCCTGATCATCCCGATCGTCATCTTCCACCGCGCGCAGCAGAAGGAGATGGAGGGGAAGCTGACATGAGCGGGGCGTGGAGTCTGGCTAGAGCGAAAGGCGGGGCAAGGGGCAGGGGGCGAGGGGAATGCCTCGGCGCCACCCTGCGGCGCGAGGTGACTTGCACCAACTTGCAGCCTGGATCGAAGCGCAGGGCTCATCCCCCTGCCCCCTGCCCCCTGCCCCGCTTCAGGAAGCCCACCCCCGCCCGACCGCCTCACGGAGCCACCCCATGAACCAGGCGCGCAACTCCAAGTGGGGCTGGCTGTTTCTCGCGCTCGGCTTCTTTTTCCTGTACGCGCCAATGCTCAGCCTGATCATCTACTCGTTCAACGAGAACCGGCTGGTTACCGTGTGGTCAGGGTTTTCGACCAAGTGGTACGGCGCGCTGATGGAAGACGACCAGATGCTCTCGGCGGCCTGGGTCAGCCTGCGAATCGCCTTCTACACGGCTTGCGCGTCGGTGGTGCTGGGCACCATGGCGGCGATGGTGATGACGCGCATGCGTAGCTTCCGCAGCAAGACGCTGTTCGCGGCGATGGTCACCGCGCCGCTGGTGATGCCCGAAGTGATCACCGGCCTGTCGCTGCTGTTGCTGTTCGTATCGCTGTCGGCGTGGACCGGGCTCGATTTCGCGCGCGGGATGATGACCATCTGGGTGGCGCACGTGACCCTGTGCATGGCCTTCGTCACCGTGGTGATCAGCTCGCGCCTGTCGGAACTGGACCGTTCGCTGGAAGAGGCAGCGATGGACCTCGGTGCCAATCGGATCAAGGTGTTCTTCGTGATCACGCTGCCGATCATCGCGCCGGCGCTGATGTCGGGCTGGCTGCTGGCCTTCACCCTGTCGCTGGACGACCTGGTGCTGGCGAGCTTCGTCTCCGGCCCATCATCGACCACCTTGCCGATGCAGGTGTTCTCGTCCGCGCGCATGGGCGTCAGCCCGAAGATCAACGCGCTGGCGACGATCCTGATCGTGACGGTCTCGGCGGTCGGCGTGATCGGCTGGTATTTCATGGAACGCGCCGAGCGCAAACGCCAGCGCGAGATGCAACTGGCGGCGAAGCAGTAAGCAGCGCCGCTGGTCTTACGCAGTCCCAACGCAGGAATGCAGGCCGGGGTGCGCGCAGCGCGCGCTCCCCGGCGATGACTTTTCGGCCAGACCCAGCCGGGGAACGCGCCTGACGGCGCGTACCGCCGGCCTACATTGCTTCAGCGAGCGCTCGAACGCCCGCCGCCGCTGCGCTGCTGGCCGCCGTTGCCACGCGCGGGGACGCGCTGGCCCTGGCTGCGCAGGTTATGGCCGCGCGCGGCCGGCGCCGCGCCGGCGCGCTGCTGCGGACGGCGCTGGCCCTGCGGCTGGCGCACCTTCTCCACCTCGGCCGCAACGCGCTCGGGCAGCTTGAACTCGCCCAGCGGCTCGCGCTTGAGCGGGGTCTTCAGCAGGCGCTCGATGCCGCGCAGGTAGTTCTGGTCTTCGCGGCCGACCAGCGAGATCGCCAGGCCATTGGCGCCGGCGCGGCCGGTGCGGCCGATGCGGTGCACATAGTCTTCCGGAACGTTCGGCAGGTCGAAGTTGACCACCGCCGGCAGTTCCTTGATGTCGATGCCGCGCGAGGCGATGTCGGTGGCCACCAGGATCTGGATCTCGCCGCTCTTGAAGCCGCCGAGCGCACGGGTGCGCGCGTTCTGGCTCTTGTTGCCGTGCAGCGCGGCCGACTTGAACCCGTAGCTGTCGAGGAAACGCACCACCTTGTCGGCGCCGTGCTTGGTGCGGCTGAACACCAGGGTCTGGCGCGGCTCGTTGTGCAGCAGGTGCAGCAGCGCATCGCGCTTCTTGGCGTCTTCGATCAGGTGCACGCGGTGCTCGACGGTGACCGCCGTGCTGTTGCGCGGGCTGACGTCCACCTCCGCCGGGTTGTGCAGCATGGTCTGCGCCAGCTCGCGCAGTTCCGGCGCGAAGGTGGCAGAGAACATCAGCGTCTGGCGCTGCTTCGGCAGCTTCTGCAGGATGCGCTTGATCGCCGGCAGGAAGCCCATGTCGAGCATGCGGTCGGCTTCGTCGAGCACCAGGTGGCGCACGCCGGACAGCGACACTGCGTTCTGCTGCATCAGATCCATCAGGCGGCCCGGCGTGGCGATCAGCACATCGATCCCGCGCGCCGCCGCGGCGATCTGCGGGCGCTCGCTGACGCCGCCGTAGATCGCGGTGCTGCTGAGCTTGAGTTCATTGCCGTAGCGCTGGACGCTGGCCAGCACCTGGGCGGCGAGCTCACGCGTCGGCACCAGCACCAGGGCGCGCACGCCCTTGGGCACCACGCGCTCGCCAGCCTGCTTGAGCATCTGCAGGATCGGCAGGGCGAAGCCAGCGGTCTTGCCCGTGCCGGTCTGCGCACTGGCCATCAGGTCGTGGCCGGCGAGCACTTCGGGGATGGCCTTCACCTGGATCGGCGTCGGCGTGTCATAACCTGCGGCGGCGAGCGCGCGCAGCAGTTCGGGGCAGAGCCCCAGCGATTCGAACGTCATTGGAACCTCATCGGGAGGGTTGCGATCTCGATGCGGTGCCAAGGCTGCGCGGATCGCGAAAAAGGAGTGTTACGAGAAGCGTGGACTGCAAGACTGAACCACAGAAACACACGAGCGAGGCGGACCTTACAGGAGTCGCGTGGATAAAGCGACCGACGAGCGGTGCGTGGGGTGGCTTGCGTTCAGCGATGGCTTGCGTCAACGCCAGGGTCGATTCCGGATGAGCATCTGTCCGCAAAGGACGCGAAGCAGAGCGATGGTTGCCATACGTGGTCCGTCTGCCACCTCACGACCGGCGATCCCGCCCCTCTTTCCCGCTTTCCTTTGCGTCCTTTGCGTCCTTTGCGGACAACAAATGCGCAGCTCAGGGAGCCAGCCCCGGTTCCTGCATGGACCGCAATCAATCGCAGCGCCCCACCGCCAACGCCCCCGCCTGGTCCTCGCTGCCGTCGGCGAAGATCGTCTCTCCCTGCGCGGGGGCGAACTCGCTGCTGTTGCCGGCGGCATCGACGACGAGCGCGGTCAGCGGCAGCACGTTGGCGCCGTCCGGCGGGGTTAGCGTAAATGTGCGCGGGAGTTGCGCATCCATGGCGGCGATGCTGGTGCTGCCGAGGAACTGGCGGCTGCCGCCGCCGCAGGCTGCACGGTAGAAGTCCACCCGCAGCGGGTAGCCGGCGTTGGCGATCGCGGTGTCGACCTGGAAGTTGATCTGCGCGCTGTTGCCGCCGGCCGGCAGGAAGCCGCCTGGCAAGCTCAGCACCGCGAAGTTCTGCAGTCGGTTGCCGCCCTCATCGGCGTCTCCCGCATCGTTGGGTGTGGCGCCCAGGCCGCCGCCGCCGAAGGTGTTGTCGAACGCGATGCCGCGATTGGCGCGGAAGTGATTCAGCGGCGAGGCCACGCCGGTGCAGGCATCGGCAGTCAGCCCGGCTGCGCCGCCATGGGCGATCAGATTGGCCTGCCCGGGCGCGGTGCCGCCGATGGCGATGCTGCAGTCCAGGCCGCCGCCGATCAGCAGGGTCGGCTGCGGTTGGCTGGGGCTCTGCGGATTGAGCCCGTTGCCGATGGCGCGCAGGCCGCTGACATCGGTGCCGAAGAAGTTGCCCTCGATGCGCGTGCCGGCATAGGGCTGGGCGCCGGCCGAGGACAGCCGCAGCGCGCTGAAGCGGTGGCCGGAGATCACGTTGCGCGCGGCCGCGTCGCTTCCGCCGATGCGCGCGTTGGTCAGCGGCGAACCGGTCGAGATACCGTCGTTGGCGTTGTCGAGCGCCTGGTCCCCGGCGGCGCGCAGACCGATCAGGTTTCCTTCCACCCGCAGCCCGTCCGAGGCGACGAAGGCCGAGATGGCGGTGTTCAGCCCGCTCAGCAGGTTGCGCGCGCCGGGCGTCAGGCCGCCGATGACATAGGGCCCCGGCCCCTGGATGCGCACGCCGATACCGCGGCCGTTGGTCACGGGGATTGCCGGGAGCTGTCCGAGGATGTCGCTGCCCAGGTAACAGCCCTCCAGCCGGTGCGCACTGCTGCCGTGGAACAGCACCTGCGCGCCGAAACTGTTGATGACAAGGCCACGGAAAGTGCTGGCCGGCTGGTTGAATTCGCCGCCGCTGACTTCCAGCCCGTTCTGCTGCGTGCGGAACTGCGAGACACCGCGGATCTCGATCTTCAGGATGCCGTTCAGGCCGCCCTGGACGGGTGTCAGCGTGTTGGCGCTGGCACCGGGCTGGGTGTAGCCATCGATCAGCACCTGCGCCAGCACCGGGGGCAAGGCGACATCGCCGACGCCGATCAGCCAGTGGTCGGTCGCGGCCTGGTAACCGGCGTCACTCGTCGGCAAGGCAAAGGCGATGACATCCGAGTCGGCATTGGCATTCGCCCGCACCAACGCACCGCGCAGGCTGCAGTCGGCGGCTGCGGCGGTGCATGCGCCGAGGTTCGCATCGCTGCTGGTGTCGACGGTGAGGGTCTCGGCATGCAGGGCCGGCGTGACAAGCAGGGTCGACAGGACGGCGAGGCGGCGCATGGCGAATTCCGTGAAGGGGCTTGGGGCGCATACGCCGTTCTGCCCGCGCGCCTGACAAGCTCGCCGAACACGTCGCACTGCATTGGGTGGGGCGGTATCGCGCAGCGATTCACCGCTCAGCGACAGCGCTCAGCCAGTTCCCGCAAAGCCATGGACTCGATGTGCACCCGGCTCGGCAACGGAACCGCCGACTCGGCCGAGGCGAGTTCCGTCGCCTGCGCGCGGGCCACGGCGCAATTGCCCTGGCGCGCAGCAAGCTGCACCGAAACCGCCAGCCACTGCCGCCGCTCGACCGCTGGCAGCACCAACCCATCGCCGGCGCGGCCGGCGGCGTCCATCGCCGCTTGCGCGGCCAGCGGATCGTCCGCCAGCAGCGCAGCGCGCGCGCGCATCAGCCCGAGCGTCACGCGCTCGGCATGCGGCAAGGGGAAAGCCTCGCGATAGATCGGCTCCACGACATCCAGCCAATCGAGTGCCGCCTTCGCATCGCCCGCCTGCAGCGCCCATTCGGCCAGCAGCCAGCCGCCCTCGGCGCGGCGCATGATGCTGAATGCGCCCGGATCGGATTCGATCACCGCGAGCGCCGCCTGCAGCGCGGTCCGCGCCGTGTCCAGGTCGCGCTCGCGCAGGGCCAGCCAGCCGCGCTGGCGCCAGTAATTTTCGCGCTGGGTGGCGTCGACGCCCGCGGCATCGGCCAGCGGCGTTCCCAGCGCTAACAGCCGCCGCCCGGCAGCAAACTCGCCCCTGCGCCCGAGCACGCTGGCGGTGGCGGCCAGCGCGCTCAGCGCTTCGCCGGGCGGCGCATCGGGGCGTCCCGCGATCTCCTCGACCCGCTGCGACAGCCGCTTCAGCGCCTCGCCATCGGCCTGGTCGGCCTGCGCCAGCAGCAGCAGGCGCAGCCCGTCGAGCTGGCGCTGGGCGGCGCCCTCGTCCGACAGCCGTGCGGCGGCCTGCAGCGCCGCTTCCAGCACCGGCACCGCGGCCTCCGGGCGGCCCAGGTTGATCAGGCCCTGCCCGATCTGCGCCTGCGCCTGCCATTGCAGCAGCGGATCGCTGTCGGGCAGCGCCAGCAGTCGGCGTGCGGCTTCGCTGAGGAACTCGCTGGCCTTGGGATCGCGGCCGAGATAGGCCTCCGGGCTGGCGGCGCCGATCACGTCGAGCAGCGCCAGCAGATGACTGCGGGCGCGCTCGGCCTGCGCCTCGGCACGCCGGGCCTGTTGCCAGGTGGCGGCAGCGCCCGCTGCCAGCGCCAGCAGCACGCCAAAGCCCGCCCCCAGCGGCCAGCGCCGCTGCCAGGCCCAGCGGCGCAGGCGCGCGCGCCGGCTGCCTACGCCGCTGCGCAGCTCGCGGCCGGCCAGCCAGTCGCGCAGATCGTCCGCCAGCAGCGCCGCGCTGGCATAGCGGTCCTGCGGGCGCGCCTCGGTGGCGCGCGCGGCCACCGATTGCAGCAGCGGATCGCGATGGCTGCCCAGGCACCAGTCGCGCAGCAGCACACCGAGCGCGTGGATGTCGGCGGCGGTGCCGACGTTCTCGCCGCGCAACTGCTCCGGCGCGGCATAGCGCGGGGTGCAGGCCTGCACCCCGGTCAGGGTCAGCGCCGCATCGCTGTCGTCGAGCAGCCGCGCGATGCCGAAGTCGAGCAGGCGCACGCGCCCGTCGCGGCCCAGCCGCAAGTTGGCCGGCTTGATGTCGCGGTGCAGCACCAGTTGCGAGTGCGCATAGGCCACCGCATCGCTGGCATCGGCCAGCAGCCCGACACGGGCTGCCAGCGACAGGGCCGTGCCGGCCTCTTCGAGCAGCGGCCCGTCGACCAGCTCCATCGCCAGCCAGGGGCGGCCGTCGCTGTCGATGCCGGCATCGATCATCTGCGCAATGTGCGCGTGCTGCAGGCGCGCCAGCACCTGCCATTCGCGGCGGAAGCGGCGCTCCGCCAGGGCGCTGCGTGCCCCGGGGTGCAGCAGCTTGAGCGCGACCCGCTGGCGGAAGCCGGCGTGCTCGCGCTCGGCCAGCCAGACCACCCCCATGCCGCCGCGGCCAAGTTCCTGCAACAGGGTGAAGCCACCCACCGTCCGCGGCGTCGCTGCTGGGCTGGGCGCGGCATCGTGCAGACGCAGCAGCCCGGCCAGTTCCTCGGCCAAATCGGCGTCCTCGGCGCGCAGCGCTTCGAGGTGCGCAGCGCGCTCAGCGGGCGGGCGCTCGCTCAACGCGTCGAACCCCGCGCGCAAGCGCGCGAAGCGCGAGGCCGGGGCGCCCTCCTGCACCAGCTCAGGCGCCATGCGCCAGCCCCGGCGCGCAGCGCGCGCGCAGCCAGGCGCGGGCGAAGGCCCAGTCGCGGTAAATCGTGCGCTCGTCCAGCTCGAGCACGGCCGCCACCTCGGACACCTCCAGGCCGACGAAGCAACGCAGCTCGACCACCTGCGCCATCCGCGGGTCCTCGCGCGCCAGCGCTGCGATCGCCAGGTCCAGGTCGAGCACATCGGTATCGGCGTCGATCGGCAGCCCGACCGCATCGATCAGCTCGACGCGCTGCGCACCGCCACCGCGCTTGTCGCGCTGCTGCGCCCGCGCACGGTCGATCAGGATCTGGCGCATCAGCTTGGCCGCGGTGGCGTACCAGTGATGCGCGCTGTCGAACTGGTGCTGGCCGCCGCCGAGCAGGCGCAGCATGACCTCATGCACCAGCGCGGTGGGCTGCAGCGTCAGATGACCCTGGTGTCGCCGCAGCTGGCTCGCCGCCAGCCGCCGCAGCTCGTCGTAGACCAGCGGCAGCAGGCGGTCGAGCATGCCGGCCTCGCCCGCGCGCCAGCGCTGCAGGCAAGCCTCCACATCGGTCATCGTCGGGTCCTGCAGGTGCATGGCTCGATTATCCCGTTTGTGCGGGGGCGAAGTGCGCATCGCGCGGGACAAGTTTGCGCGGCGCCGGTTGGGGGAGCACGGGGCACGGGGCACGGGGCACGAGAAAGCAGCCCCTCGCGTCGAACTGCTTCTACGTGCCCCGTGCCCCGTGCCCCGCTCTGCTTTGTCCCCTCGGCGTGTTCCTTGCTATGTTGCGGCGCAATGCAAGCTGCCGTGTGAATGCCCGTGTCCGTCGACAGCGCCCGCGTGCGCGCCATAGCCGAGTTGGCCCGGTTGGCCATCCCCGCCGAGCAGGAAGCCGCGCTCGCAACCGAGCTGTCCGCCGTGCTCGATCTGTTCGAGGCCCTGGCCGCCGCGCCGGTGGACGATCTGGCGCCGCTGGCGCACCCGGGCGACCCGACCCTGCGCTTGCGCGCGGACGTGGTGACCGAGGGCGATGCGCGCGAAGCCTTCGCCGCGATCGCGCCGAGCGAGAGCGCCGGCTACTACCTGGTGCCGAAGGTGATCGAATGAGTGCCGAACTGGACACCGTCTGCGGCCAGTTGGCCGCGCTGGAATCCGGCGCCAGCACGGCCCGCGCGCTGGCCGAGCGCGCGCTGGAGCGCGCGGCGCACGCGCAGAACGCACTCAATGCGCTGATCAGCAGCGTCGGCGCCGATCACGCGCTGGCCGCGGCCGATGCGGCGGACTACAACCGCAAGGCCGGCCGCGCCGGCGCGCTGGAGGGCATTCCCTACGCGCACAAGGATCTGTTCTGCACCGCCGGGCATCCCACCACCTGTGGCTCACGGATGCTGGAGCACTTCGTGCCGCCCTACAGCGCGACCATCCACGAACGCATCGGCGCCGCCGGCGGGGTGCTGATCGGCAAGGCCAACATGGATGAGTTCGCGATGGGCTCGTCGAACGAACACAGCCATTTCGGGCCGGCGCACAACCCCTGGGACGTCAGCCGCGTGCCGGGCGGCTCCTCGGGCGGCTCGGCCGCGCTGGTCGCAGCGCGCGTGGTGCCTTTCGCCACCGCCTCGGACACCGGCGGCTCGATCCGCCAGCCGGCCGCGCTGTGCGGCGTCAGCGGCATCAAGCCCACCTATGGGCGGGTGTCGCGCTGGGGCATGGTGGCCTATGCCTCCAGCCTGGACCAGGCCGGCGTGATCGCCACCACGGTGGAAGACTGCGCCCGCGTGCTCGATGTGATGAGTGGCTTCGATCCACGCGACGCCACCAGCGCCGACCGGCCCAAAGTGGACGTCGATGCCGCCCTCGCCCGCCCGCTCGCGGGGCTGCGCATAGGGCGCCCGCGCGAGTGGTTCGGCGCAGGCATCGAAGATGGCGTCGCCGCCGCAGTGGAGGCCGCGCTGGCCGAGTACGCACGCCAGGGCGCCTCCATCGTCGATGTCGAGCTGCCCAGCAGCCCGTACGCGATTCCCGCCTATTACGTGATCGCGCCGGCTGAGGCCTCGTCGAACCTCTCGCGCTTCGACGGCGTGCGCTACGGTCACCGCTGCGCGGACCCGAAGGACCTGGCCGATCTCTACAAGCGTTCGCGCGCCGAGGGCTTCGGCCACGAGGTGCAGCGGCGCATCCTGACCGGCACCTACGCGCTGAGCACCGGCTACTACGACGCCTACTACCTGCGCGCGCAGAAGGTGCGCCGGCTGATCGCCAACGACTACGCGCGGGTGTTCGCGGACGTTGACGTGCTCGCCGGGCCGACCAGCCCGACCGTGGCCTTCAAACTCGGCGAAAAGCTCGCCGATCCGTTGGCGCTCTACCTCGCCGACATCAACACGGTGGGCGTCAACCTGGCCGGCCTGCCAGCCCTGTCGGTGCCCTGCGGGTTTTCGCAGGGCCTGCCGGTGGGCCTGCAACTGGTCGCGCCGCATTGGCGAGAAGACCTGTTGTACACCGCCGGGCATGGCTACCAGCAGGCGAGCGAGTGGCACCGCATGGCTCCGGAGATGGCGCGATGAGCAACTGGGAAGCCGTGATCGGCCTGGAAGTGCATGTGCAGCTCCAGACCGCCAGCAAGATCTTCTCCGGCGCCTCGACCGCCTATGGCGCCGAGCCCAATTCGCAGGCTTGCGCGATCGACCTCGGCATGCCGGGCACGCTGCCGGTGATGAACGCGGGCGCGGTCGAAATGGCCATCCGCTTCGGCTTGGCGATCGGCGCCACGGTGGCGCAGCGCAGCGTGTTCGCGCGCAAGAACTACTTCTACCCGGACCTGCCGAAGGGCTACCAGATCAGCCAGTACGAGCTGCCGGTGGTGGTCGGCGGCGGTCTGCAGGTGCGCCAGGACGACGGCAGCCACAAGTTCGTGCAGCTGACCCGCGCGCACCTGGAAGAGGATGCCGGCAAGAGCGTGCACGACGCCTTCCACGCCGAGACCGGCGTGGACTTGAACCGCGCCGGCACGCCGCTGCTGGAGATCGTCAGCGAGCCGGTGCTTTCTTCCGCGGCCGAAGCGGTGGCCTACCTCAAGACCCTGCACACCCTGGTGCGCTGGCTGGGCGTGTCCGATGGCAACATGCAGGAGGGCTCGTTCCGCTGCGACGCGAATGTCTCGGTGCGCCGCCGCGGCGAGCCGCTCGGCACGCGCGCCGAGATCAAGAACGTCAATTCCTTCCGCTTCGTCGAGAAGGCCATCGATTACGAGATCGAGCGCCAGATCCGGCTGATCGAGGCCGGCGGCAAGGTGGTCCAGGAGACCCGATTGTTCGACGCCAACAAGGGCGAGACGCGCAGCATGCGCGGCAAGGAATCCGCGCACGACTACCGCTATTTCCCGGATCCCGACCTGCCGCCATTGGTGATCGCAGCCGAGGACATCGAGCGCGTGCGCACGGCAATGCCGGAACTGCCTGCCGCGCGCCGCCAGCGCTACATCGACAGCCTGGGCCTGCCCGAGTACGACGCCACGCTGCTGACCGCCGACCGCACCGTCAGCGACTACTTCGAGACCCTCAACGCCGCGGTGCCCGCGCAGGCCAAGCTGTGCGCCAACTGGGTGCTGGGCGAATGGACCGGCGCGCTCAATGCCAATGGCCTGGCGCCGGAGCAGTCGCCCGTCGGCGCCGCGCGGCTTGCAGGGCTGCTGGCGCGCATCGTCGACGGCAGTCTGTCGAGCAAAATGGGCAAGCAGGTGTTCGAGGCGCTGTGGAACGGCGATGAGAGCGCCGATGCGGTGATCGAGCGGCTGGGGCTGAAGCAGGTCTCCGACACCGGCGCGCTCGCCGCGGTGGTCGACGAGATCATCGCCGCGAACCCGAAGCAGGTGGAACAGTACCGCGGCGGCAACGACAAGCTGCTGCAGTTCTTCGTCGGCCAGGCGATGAAGGCCACCAAGGGCCAGGCCAATCCGGCGCAACTGAACGAGCTGCTGAAGGCCAAACTGGGCTGACCCATGGACCCGATCCACCTGCGGGCCTGCGGCACCGGAATCCTGGTGCACCGCGACTTGTCCGGCCTGCCGGACATGCCCGACGCACTGGCGCCAGCGGTTCGCACGGTGGATGCCGAGCTGGCCGAAACCGGTGTGCGCCTGGCAGTGACCGACCATCTGCCGCTGACGGACCTGGACATTGGCGACTTCGGCGCCTATCGCTTCGATGCCAGCTGCGGCGCGGCCTGGATCCTGCGCCCCGCCGTGCGCCCCGAATGGCAGGACGAAGCGCTTTGGGGCCCGCTGTTGTTGCACGCCCTGGCCCACCGCGGCATCTATGTGCTGCACGCCAGCGCGGCGATCACGCCCGCTGGCCAACTCGTCGCCTTTGTCGCCGACAGCGGCGTGGGTAAATCGACCTTGGCGCGGATTGCCCGTGGGCTGGGCTGGCGGCGGGTCAGCGATGACCTTCTGCCGGTGGCGCAAATCCACGGAGAGATCGTGGCCCTGCCGCAGTTGCACCAGCCGAAACTGGCTGCGGCGGACCAGTATCCGCTGGATGCGCCCGCGGCCCTGCCGCTGCGGATGCTGGTCCACCTGAAGCGCGGCGATGCCTGCGCGCTGCAGCCCGCCGCGCCGCGCGATGCGCTCGACATCCTGCTGGCCAACACCGTCGCCACACGCACCTACGCCGCACAGACGCTCGCCGAGCACCTGGCCTTTGCGCGCGCCATGACCATCGCCGCCGACGGACCTGGGCTGAAGATCTGTCGCGGACGAATCGCCAGCCGGCCTGCAGACATCGAGGGAGCGGCAGGCGAGTTCCTGCGCCTCGCCGCGCAGGCCGTCGCCAGCGCTTAGGGCAGCTTGCGCTGGGGCATCGGCGCTGGCTCGATGTCCAGCATCAGATGCCAGTAGGCCCAGGAACGCGGATCGATGATGCCCGGCGGCGCGTGCCGCAGGGCAAAGCGCAACTCGTCGTCGGTCAACAGTCCGCGCAGGATCTGCATGTCCGCGGCCCGGGCGTAGCGGAAGGCGTAGGCCAGGAAACGGACCGGATCTGCCAGTGCCTGTTCCGGTGGTTCGAACCAGACCAGGCGTTGGGCAAGCTCCCGGGTCCGGTCATCTAGCGCCAGTGGGCCGATCATGGCGGCGGCAGCCGCGCAGGATCGCAAGCCCTGACCGCGAGCGCGAGATCGCGCCGCACCGCCTGCGGCAGGGTAGAGAGATTGCCGTCGTCGAAGTAGCACAAACTCTTCAGGGCAATCTCGGGAGCAAAACTCGGCTGGTAAAGCGCCCGTCCGGCACTCAGCAACTGGCCCAGGCTGAACCCGCCGAGGGTGATCAAGGCGTGGATATCGAGGTAATCCTTCGCCTCGGCTCGTTTTTGCACCACCATCGTCTTCATCCCGCCCAGTTCCAGCAAGTGGCCGAGTCGGAGGCGCGGCCGGAGAAGCATGCGGGGCGGATGGAGCTTCGGAAGGCGCGGCACTCCGAAGAACGAAACCAGGACTGGTCCCTGCCGCTCTACGCGGACAGTGAGTGTGTTGCGCTCGATCTGCAGCGGCTCGCACCCGGAAAGAAGGCTCACCTTCTCGACCAAGTCCGTGGGATCAAACTCGGTTCGGGCGAAAAAGTCGAAGTCGACACTCTGCCGATGGCCCAACTGCAGGGCGATCGCCGTGCCGCCATACAGAACGAACTCATCCGGGACGGCGGAAAGCTCATCCCACAGCTGGCGCTGAGACGCGGGCAGGACGGACAGATGGAGATCCGACATCGACCTGGGCGGACTTGCGCCTGTCAGTTCGTGGAGCGCGCAGCCTACGTCATGGGCTGGCGCCGCTCAATCGATCGCCACGACGCGGCTGCGCAGACGGCACGGTCGCGATGCAGGCTGGCCGCAGCCAGCCCGCACGCTCCATGCCATCAGTTGCGGCTCAGGCCGCCGCGGACTCCGCATCCAGGTCCGCCAAGCGATAGCCGGCGCTGTGGATGGTGTGCAGCAACTGGCGCTGGAAGGGCTTGTCGATCACCTCATCGACTTGCAGGTAAACCCTACCCCCATAGCGCGGCTCCGGCGCGCGTGGAAAACGGCATTGCAGCAAGACCGATCGCGCCGGCAGCCGCGGCTTTTCGCGGCAGGCTGCTGGCTGATGAGGCGATCCGCGTCGCTGTTTCCACCCGCCATCAATCGCCCCAAGGGTTGACCACATCAATGCCACAGTCTTCGAAATCCCTCACGTTGCGCGTCGCCAGGCCCGCACCTCGCGACCTGGCGATTGCAGCGATCATGGCGTCGAACTGGCTGATGGGTTTGCCCGCCTGACGCCTGGCCGCGGAGATCTCTGCGAACGCGTCGGCCGCGCCGCTATCGAAATCCAAGGTCTGGCCGGAAAAATCCACGTCGAAGATGGCAAGCGCGGCGCTCCAAAGGCCTTGCCTGCGCAAGCCCTCCGGCAGCAGTCGCAACCCGAAAAGCACTTCGCCGCGCGTCACCGACGTCGTGAAAAGCGATGACCGTGGCCGCGAACTCAGCCAGGCCAACACTCTGGGTTCCGGCACAGGCCGCAGAACCTCCGACAACACATTCGTGTCGATAACGATCATCGGTCAAGAATCAGCGGTTCCCGCGACGGTTCCCGCGACGCAATCTCCAGGTTCACCCCACCCAAAGGCTCGATCCTGGCGCGGATAGCATCGACGATCGACGGGGTCCGTGCAGGTTCGGCCGACAATGCAGCACGCAAGATATCGCGTGCCTCGTCTTCCATCGACCGACCATGCTGCGCGGCCTGCACACGCAAACGCGCCTTGAGTCGATCATCGATGTTCCGAATCGTCATACTCGCCATGGACACCCCCATGCATCATTGATGCAATGTTAAGCATTGCCTGCATCACGAGCAAGTCGAGTGAGCGAGTTCACGCCCGCTGCCGTCCACGCGTTTGATCGCGTCGCCTCACTCGACGCGACGCGTGCGGGAGCCCCGCTACGAGAGCCATGCGACGGACGCAACCCGGGCACGGGCGTCCGCCGGGTTCAACAGTGCTGAAGTGTCGCTCCGCGCGACGCCCGGCGGGCCCCGTCGCGAGCCTCCGAGTCCATCCACGCGACCAACCTGACCGCACCTATTGCCACCGCGCGCGCATGCCGCAATGCGTCCTGAAGCGGGTCGTCGGAGAGGAAACTGCACGGAAACGCCATGTCCGCCACACGCACCAATCGGAAGGCACGAGCCAAGGAATCGAATGGGCTCCGCGAACGCCTGTTCCGCCGAGGACGAACTCACCGGGGACACCGGAGATCTCGTGACACAGGACCCGCCGCGACGGCGGCGTCAAAGACAGAGGTCTCGGTCATTCGTTGACTCCAGCCTGTTTGCTGGACCAATCGAGGGAAATCAGCCTAACCCAAGGCCGATCCCCCTCAACGGACGTCATGACCAACTCAAGTCGAGCGTGTTGAACGCGAGCGTCACACGGTGCCTACGCCGCCGCGGACTCCGCGTCCAGGTCAGCCAGGCGATAGCCGGCGCTGTGGATGGTGTGCAGCAACTGGCGCTGGAAGGGCTTGTCGATCACCTTGCGCAGGTTGTAGAGGTGCGAGCGCAGGGTGTCGCTGTCCGGCAACATGTCGCCCCAGACCTCACGCTCGATGTCGCGGCGCGAGACCACGCGTGGCGATTCGCGCATCAGGATTGTCAGCAGCTTGAGGCCGATCGGCGACACCTGCAGGTCCTTGCCGCCACGGGTCAGGCGCAGAGTTGCCGTGTCGAGCACCAGATCCCCCACGCGCAGCACGCCCTGGCTGACCTGGCGGCGGTCGCGCCGGATCAATGCACGGACGCGCGCCTCCATTTCCTTGATCTCGAACGGCTTGACCAGGTAGTCGTCCGCACCCGCATCGAGGCCAGTGACCTTGTCCTCCAGTGTGTCGCGCGCGGTCAGCATCAGCACCGGCGTCGACTTTTTGGCTTCCTGGCGCAGCCGGCGGCACACATCCAGCCCGTCCATGCCCGGCAGCATCAGGTCCAGCACGACCACGTCGTAGCTGTTGCTGGTCGCCAGGCGCAACCCACTGACGCCATCCGCAGCGTAGTCAACCGAGTAGCCCCGGCGCTCCAGGAACTCACCCACCGTCTCCGAGATCGCCCGGTTGTCCTCGATCAGCAGAACCAGGCCCGATTGCTCTTCACGCTTGCTCATGTCGGCTCTCCGCACCCGACCACCGGGTGTCTTCACGGATGTGAAGATACGTGGCCAAACATCGTGAAGACGTGAATGCCGGCGCATCCATCATCGTTCATTGGCGAACAATCGCACGCGAGAGTTCAGCCTGCGGGCGCACGAAAACCACGGCCGGCCGTTTCGGCGCCGCGGGACGCCTGCGCAGGTGATGGGCCTTACAGGGGGTTGTCGGCAATTCTTTTGCGAGTCGCAGCCGGGACGTCCGATGCGCCGGACCTGGCGAGCAGGGGAATCCAGGGGCGAGGGGACGCTGCGTCAGGTGCGGAAAGTGTTCGGCAGGCCGCTCTCGTCAACGCCCACAGAGCGCCCCAAAGTCATCAGACGCAAATCACCGAGGTAAGACAGCAGCGGTGGCTGGTATGGAACCAAACGTCGCTCGCTCTGTACCTCACCGCCAAGTTGCTGATCCTTGAGCTCGCTCATTCTAAACCTGCCATTTGGTCAGTGATTCTGTCGCTTATCCTAGCGAGACACCGCGCCGCGGGCGATCGTGTACGAGGCGGTCTGCTAACGGGCGTAAAGGTAACACGGGTGAAGCGAACAGTGCCATTGCCGATGGCGCAATCAAAGTCTCATCGGTCGGGAGCGTCGTGGGCACCCACCTCGAGCCCACGCATCCACGCGCCCAGGCAAGCCAGGCGAAAGAGCAGGAAGTCCTGACGTCTCGTGGGTTGACCTGCTGCCAGCCGGGCACGCACCTGGTCAGGATCGACAAGGCTCCCCCAGATGGATTCGGAATCGATGACTGCGCTTGCAAACGCAGCCGATTCACGTCCGTGAATGTGCTCGTGAAACAGGGGTAACAGGCTGCCCTGCTTCGGTCGTTCAGCCCAGCGGGCGGGGAGAACCCGGGAGACAGCGCGCCGGGCGATCCACTTGTCCACGCGACCGCGGACGTGCTGGTACGCGGGCAGGCTGAGCGCGAAACGGATCAGTCTCCAGTCGCGATAGGGATGGCGCATCTGGAACCCGTAGCGATCCGAGTGCACGCCCTCACAGGCGGCGTCGATCGCCGAATAGGTTCCCAGCACGTAACTGGCACGCTCGGGGATGGCCACTGCGCGAATCGTGCGATATCGGCGGCCAAGGCTTCGCGCGCATAACTCCGCCAACGGGGTTGCATCCAGTCGGCATCGAGAGGAGGCACGGGCCAGCGCAATAGCCGGCGTGTCAGGTGGCGCCAGCCCGGCTCGCGCCACAGGCCCCGCCATCCCCGGCTGCGAATGACGTCGCGGTAAACCCAGAACACGACGTCCCATCGCCGGTTCTGCAGGGCGTGCGCCAGCCAGCGCACCGGTCCCGGGTTCCAGTGATCAGCATAGTGTCCGGTCAGCACCACATCGACTTGATTGGCGGCCAGAGCCTCATACAACCTGGTCTTCAGCGGATGGTAGGGGTTGACGAACGGGTAGCCAGGGTCGATGCCCTGGCGGGTCGGGTCCAGCGTGGGCGCAGGTTCACTGCTGTCGAAAGTGGTGCACGCCATGCCCAAGGTCTCGCACAGCTCGGTTGCGAGGGCGCGCTCGTCGATGCTCCCGCCGAATCCGGTCCCATAGGTCACGGCCAGCGCAGTGATCCGGATTCCAGGAGGCAGCAAGGCGGCAATGGACGAGGAGCCAGGCCTCCTGAGTGTCAGTCCGATCCGTCCGGCGCCAACGACGTTGCGCGATACCGAGGTGGCGAGCAAATGTCCGAATTCCGACGCAGCCTCGTCGTCGGGCATCGCGAATGCCGCCGTGTCAGGGTCGAAGGACAACTCGGTACGGCGTGTGCCGGAAAGGTCAATATCGACCCGCTGGCCCGGGTCGACGGAATGTATCGACCGATACAGGGTGCGACCGCGGGGAGGATCGACGAGGGCCAGATGGGCCGCCAGGTACTCGTCGTCGAAGCGCCTGTCGAGTCCTGGCAGCGCGAGGAGAACGAACTCCCTGGAAGCGATCAGGACGCCCGACTGGAGGCGGGTCCACACGAGAGGTTGATGACCCAGTCGGTCTCGCAACAAGCGCACGGACTGCCTCTGCGGGTCCAGTCGCACCAGCGCCGATGGCAGGTCCGACGGAACTTCCCAGTCCTGGAACTGCGGATGTTGATGCGCGTCGACCAGGCTGATGCAGCCATCGTCCGAACGATGCAATGGATCCGGCTCGCCACGCCGCACTTTCGCCGCGTGTACCTTCCAGCCATCACCTTCGGCATCGAAGCGGTCGTGTGCGGGAGCCATGAAGCCGCCCGCGGCGCTCACAAGCCTGCGCCAGGTACAGCCGTCGATAGTGGCTCCGGCAAAGCCGAGCCAAGCAAGCAATGTCGCCAGTCTGCTTCCCTCAGCTCAGGGGATTGGGCCTCAGGAATACTGGCGCCCCGGAGACATCCGGGGCGCCAGCTCATTCCGCGGCCGGCGTCATGCGCGCTGTCGGATCGCCAAACAGCGACATGCCCAAGATCACGTCAGTCATTTCCGGCGCCGTCGACCACACCTCGGCCTTGGCTTCGTTCAGCGCATCACCGAGCCGCATGCCCGGAATGGCCAGACGCGGCAACAGCGCCTTTGCAATTGCCTCGTCACTGGCGGTTTCAGTAAGTGAGCTCGACGCGAGCATGGCGCGAGCACCCTTGCCCAACGGCAGAAGCCACGCCTGATTCATGGTCGTGTAAGTCGGCTCAACGAAGTAACCGCCCCAACAACCGAACTCCGCCACAACCGGCGAGAAGCTGCCACCGGTCAAAATGGTGGGCAAAGACGCAGCTTCAATCAGGTTTTCGCGTGACCAAATGGACGGCGAGGCGTGACCGATAAAGACCGCCAAATTGCGTCCGCTGTTAACGTGGCTGGCGAAGTCCGCGCGAGCAGCCTGCGTGCCCGCTGACGTTGCCGCGTAGTCGTCGAGATAGACACGGCTTGCACCAGCCTGCCAAGGCGGACCAAGGGTGGCGAGCAAGGACTCGGCGGTATCCCGATAGACAATGCGCTCGGCTGGATTGCTTCGTTCGGCTGCAATCACGACCGATCGTGCACCGGCAGGGGTGGCTTCGAGAACCTTGGCCAGCATGCTTTCCAGCTCGGCGCTGGTCCGTGCCGGCAGCCTACCGACCGCAACTTCGGGCAAGCCGTCGCGGTCGACGTCTCCGAACTCGCTGTCCACCGGGGCGAAGTTGACCCGGGCATGCGTTGCGCGATAGATCGTCGGAACGTCGCTAATGCTGCCGAGACCCAGCCGGTCGAAATAGTCATAAGTGTCGCCGCCAACGATCAACAGATAACGAGTCCCCAACTGGGCGTGGGCATCTGCCACGAAGCGACGGATGCCGTCCGGATCGACGATGCCGCCGCTGTAGTGCTCATAAATCTGTTTCACTTCGACGACGCGAACGGTGAGCCCTTCCGCGATGCGTGCTGACACCAGCGCATCCACCGATTGGGCGAATCGCGCGCTCACAATCAAGAGCAGTTCAGCATTGCCACCCTGCAGGGGATGTGGCAGATGCAATGCCGGAACGACTTGCGGCTGGGCCGCGCGGCTGCGCTCGGCGATGAGAACTGGGTAATGCAACGGTTCTCCATTCGGATTGAAGCGCAATCCAGGCCTTACATGGGCTGTGTAATGCCCCCCCTGCGCCGATACTTCGAAATCCACGAGTTCGATTGGGGAACCATCGACGATCTGCATCGCCACCAGATCGGCGCTCTGGAAGCCGCCTGCCACAAATTGTTCGCATCCACTTCCGCAAGCAGGTGACTCGACTGGATCGCCAATGCCATCGGCAAAAATCGCCTCTGGTCGGCCCTCCATTTGCGCGATATCCACCAACGCCACGCCGTCGCGGGCAGAATGCTCCGAGCGGAAGGACAGCTCGACGGATTCCACATGAATTCGGTCGATTGAGCGGCCCGTCGCCAGCAGCTCCAAGCGCACGGTATTGCTACCCGGCTGAAGAAGTCCGGCCGGCACGAGGAAAGGTGCCCACATGGCCGCTAATACCATCGAATGAGCCCTCGCCGATTGGACTACCGTTGATCAGAGCACGATAACGATGATCCGGCGAGATTTCGACATAGGCCGACCCACCCCACAACTCAATGCGCAATTGTGCGGTCTCGGCAATCACTGCAGTAGATGGTAAGTCAATAGACCATTGGCTTGCCCCGCTGGCACCATTGCGCGCCACGAGATCGAAGTACCAAGGATCGCCGATAGGAGATGCGGTGCCGTAAAATCGGTTGCCATCGAGTCGAGACGTCGCGGGGCCGCGCACTGACGAGAGACCGGCAATTGGGGTACCCGGTTCGGTTGCCCAAGCCGATCCGCCGGCAGCGACTTCCAGGTGATAGGGCCGGACGTTGGTGTAGTAGCTGTCCTCAACCGCTTCGCCGTAAAATTCGAGCACGGTATCACCACCCACCGTAGCTGGGTTGCCCAGCGCGCGAACGGGAACAATTCGATCACCGTGGCGGAGCTTGATTGCGGCAACTGTCTGGCCCACGAGATTGACGCCTGCGGCGGCGATATCGGAAGCGCGGACTTGTTGCAGACCGGTCTTCGTCACACGGATCTCAGCCGAGGGCGCACCCGCGCCACGTCCGAGTCGCTGGCGACGATCGAAACCCTCGTGGGTGGCGGCCTGCAGCCTGGCCTGTGCCCATGGCGCCGGCTCCAAGCGCGGCTTGCTGCCGAGCGTCTGCCCGATGGCATAGGGACCGAAACGTTCACGCATGCCATCAACCGACCACTCTTCGAGGTAGATCGGCGCATCGGAGCTAGTGGTGAATTCCTTCAGATACGACTGAGGGCGTGTTGTGTTGCCGAGGACACTGGCAACCGGATCACGGCCCAAGGGCTCGATAGAACCATCAGCCTGTCGCTGCAGGACCTGGAAGCCAAGCGTGCCAGTCTCCGTCGCAGTGGTCCAGTCAACAGCAATACGCGAGGTATCGAGGCGGGCCACGCGAACTTCTGCCAATGTCACCGGGAGCGTCCCGGGCGGCGCCTGCCAATCCTCCACTTCGCCGTCGCGCGCATACCCCCCCGAAGCGGGGCCACTCACACTGACGAACGAAGGATCGGTGGAGAGCCGGAGACGAATTGCATCGGCGTTAGGCACCGTCACACTCGGCACGTTCCAGACAAGCACAACGTTGCCGCTGAAGCCGCTGGCTAGATTGGGGGTAGCGAAGCTGCCGCCGGAACCGCCAAGCGTTGGCTCAGATCGTTCGTTGCTGTCGAATGCACCGTTATCGTTCCAGTCGATCCACCCGACCAAATTGGCTCCGGTACCTGCATTGTTCGTCGCACTGACTTGCAGGCAATATTGACCGGGGCCAACGGTGACCGGTCCGCAAGTCATGCTTGTCGCGTTGTAGGCTTGAATTCCGCCAGTGCCACCGACGATGGCATCCTCGTCGGCACCAACACCGTCGTCGCTGTCGAAGGCGGTGCTGGCAGTCCCAGAGGACTCGCCGTCGGGTGGATTTGCTCCGAGGTGAAGCAACCGACTGCCGAGCAAGTGGCGTGGCCCGCCCGCGGCAAAGGTTGTGCCGTAGGTCGACGGCGCGTCGCCGTAGTCGACGGCGCAGAAGCTCAATGGACTCAGCCAGACGGCATGCAAAAACCCCTCCCTGGTCTTGTCGCCGTGACCGAAAGTCACGCGTACCCGGTCTACCGGACTGAGGAACCGGTAGGTTGCCTCACCGGGTGCAAGCGCGTTGTCAGCAACAAGTGCGTCTGATTCTAGCCAATTGCCGTAGAAAGCAAGATTCGTATCGATCGTATTGACGAAACTGACGAACACGGGCACTGGCTGTGTGGAGGCACCCAAGAAGCCTTCCATCTTGGCGATGTCTTCGTAACCAGCTGTAGTACTCGGTGGAGTGCTGGTGTGGATGTCGCGGATACTCATTTGGAAATCGCGAACGGCCAGCGGCTGATCAGCGCTATCGCGAAGAACGAAATCTGCAAATTCGATGTCGTTTTCTCCGCCACCAGGTGCCGGAATGGCGCCGCCCGTACCCGCGGTTGTCCTATATCGGTAATGCCGACTATTAGCGGGCACGTTGACACCCGCGTCCGCCCGTAACGTAAAGCTTGCAATAGTGTCAGTATCCCCCGGCGCCTGACCGCTATTGCTGAGTTCGCGGAAGCGCACGTCATCGCGTGTGACTGTGAAGTTGAACGTGGCATCCTCGGTACCCCCGGTCCAGTCATAGGAGGCGGTCGTCGAGCAGACCTGGGCCGGAGGAGACGGATTGACTTGACGCAGCACCAACTGGGCCGACTGTAGACTCCCGCTGTTGAGGCCAGGACCCACATCGTCGCAAACGCGCAATTCCCAATTCGTGTTGGCAACGTTGCCGGTATATGCATTGATGGTAGCCGCGGGGACGCTGACAAGCCGCCGATAAGGCAGCCTGAAATTTGCGTCTGCTGCCTCGTGATCATTATCACCGTCGTCAAGCGGTGCTGGCCCTGCTAAGCCTGCGCGCGAACCGTCCTGGTTCTCCGTGAACGTGACATTGTAATGGTTGTCAGTGTCGCCGCTACTGGCTGCCACCAGATTCGTGTCCCCACCCGGTCTGACCAAGCGTATTCGCAGATCACCCCGGTTGTTGTGCCTTGCCAATACCCCAACGCTGATCGAAGCGTTCGTGAAACTCACCGAGCTTGGTACGTTAATCGTCCCGGCAGTAGCGAAGGCCGTGAAATCACCATTACAGAGCGGTATCGCTTGATTGGTGTTCGGGAAGTTGAACACGTGCACGATGGAGGGAACCTGTGCTTCCGCACGCAGGCCCACGAGGCCCACACATAGCGCGAGCAGGGCGCCAAAAAGGTGCGATCGCCAGATTGCCAAGCTCATAAAACGTCCTCACTTGTCAAAGTTGCCGCTGCACTGGGGGCGACAAAGCCCTACGCTCAATTGTGCCCCCGCCAGCGCGCCGTTGTCCATCACCCACACAGCCCACTTGGCGCAATCTCGCAAGACTGCAACCGCTGCGCGCCTTTCAGGATAGGCGAAAGGCGGCAGGTGGTGCGCTTTGGATTTGCGATCGTCTCCCATCCGGATGCCGGCAAGACCACGCTGACGGAGAAGCTGCTGCTGTTCGGCGGGGCGATCCAGATGGCGGGGTCGGTGAAGTCGCGCAAGGCGGCGCGGCATGCCACCTCTGACTGGATGGCGCTGGAGAAGGAGCGCGGGATCTCGGTGACGTCCTCGGTGATGCAGTTCCTACGCCGGGCGGATCGTCAACCTGCTGGACACGCCGGGCCACGCGGACTTCTCGGAGGACACCTAGCGCGTGCTGACTTCGGTGGACTCGGCGCTGATGGTGATCGACTGCGCCAAGGGCGTGGAGGAGCGCACGATCAAGCTGATGGACGTGCGCCGGCTGCGCGACACGCCGGTCATGAGCTTCATCAACAAGCTGGACCGCGAGGGCCGCTCGCCATTCGCAGCGTCGTGCGCGCAGGCGTTGCATGGGATGATCGTGCCGGCGGCTTTGGCAGTGGCACAAGCGCCCGGCGTCGCATGGAGGTGGCTTTGTAACCGAAGCTCAAGGCCCCGCGTGCCCGGCGGGCTGGACCTCATCGCCGGTACGCGGAGGCTGTCCGCCCTCGCGCGCCATGATCGCGTCGAACCTGGCCAGATCTGCGCGGCTCTGTCGCTCCAGGAAAAACTGCTCGGCGGTCATGAAAGCCAGCTTTTCAGCCACGGCGGTCGCGACAAACTGGTTGGCGCTGGTGCCGTCCTGCTTGCTGACCCTTTCGACCGCGGCCTTGATCGAGCGTGGAAGACGCAAGGGAAAAGTTGAACTCGTTTTCATCGCAATCTCGTCAACGCCTCCGACGGTAGCAACAGTTCGATTCCAAACCTGGCCGGGGCTTTCGCGAAATCGCGCTGATTGAACGTGATCAACGCGTCTGCGCTGCCGTTGACTGCCGCCTCCAGGACCATTTCGTCGGCCGGATCACGCAGCTGCGGGCGCCACGAGTAGTGGATCGCAACCGGTCGCACGATCACAGCCAGTGCATCGAGGAAGGCCTGTGCATCCTCCCGAGGCTCGCCGCCAAAAGGCGTTCGTCCTCGCTGCACTTCGCTTCGTACTCGAGAAACAATGGGACACTGACCAGGAGAATCAGGCGTCCATGCCGGGCCATGCGCAACAGTTCTGCCGAAGCGCCGGCCGGGCTTCGCAGGCACGCGATGAGGCCCACAAACGCAGAGTCAGAACAACACGAGCCCGAACTTCTCGAACGGCGCGAAATCCCCACGGTTGAGCGTCACGAATTCGGCGCCGACGTTGATCGCGCAGGCGGCGATCAGGGCGTCGGTTCGGGTTCTGCGGTTGCGGCCGGTTGCGTTGTACATCCTTCCGGCAAGATCGGCGGCGGCTTCTGTGACCGGCTCGATTCGGCCAGCAAGGACGGCACGGGCTAGCTCCTTGTGTTCGTCGCTGACCGGGCCGCAGACGAATTCGTACCAGACCAGCGCGCAAGCGGCGGCTGGCTGGCCCTGCTGAATGCGTTTGATCGCCGGATGATCCTCGCGCACCCAGACTGGCAAAGCAATCAGGCCGTTGGTATCGAACTGGATCCGGCTCACGAGCGGCGCTCATCGGCTTCGAGGCGTGCCGCGCGCGCCTCCGTGGTGAGAATCCGAAGTTGACCCGCGTCCATCGGCACTGCGCCCGCCCGAAAACAATCGAGGGCCTGCTGAGGCGTCAGGCGAACCGCGGCCCGCTCCACCGCGGCGCGCACCGCGCGCCGGACAACTCCGGCTTGGGACGTGCCCCACAGTTCCGCCAGTCGACGCAGGGCTTCGATGGTGTCGCTGTCGAGGCTGAAAGTCGTGCGATGGGCCATGGCCGCAATCCGATGTGATGGCATATTGCGATGGTATGCGCTCAGATCCTGGGCGAGCAACCCGAGAAAGACGAAAATGGTCGATTCAGGAGCGCCTGACTCGACCAAGACAGTCTGTTCGGCGCCCGTTGACCCTTCGACGGGCTCAGGGGATTAGCAGCGGAGCGACCTCCGCTACAGGAATGCGACAAGGACCATCATGGACTGGTCGCGACGTGCGTGTCGCTCCTACAATGCGCGCCCTTTTTGTATCTCCTGCCGAGTCCATGTCCGAACACCTGCGCGAAACCCGGCGCCGCCGCACCTTCGCGATCATTTCGCATCCGGACGCCGGCAAGACCACGCTGACGGAGAAGCTGCTGCTGTTCGGCGGGGCGATCCAGATGGCGGGGTCGGTGAAGTCGCGCAAGGCGGCGCGGCACGCGACGTCCGACTGGATGGCGCTGGAGAAGGAGCGCGGGATCTCGGTGACGTCCTCGGTGATGCAGTTCCCGTACGCGGGGCGAATCGTCAACCTGCTGGACACGCCGGGCCACGCGGACTTCTCGGAGGACACCTACCGCGTGCTGACGGCGGTGGACTCGGCGCTGATGGTGATCGACTGCGCCAAGGGCGTGGAGGAGCGCACGATCAAGCTGATGGACGTGTGCCGACTGCGCGACACGCCGATCATGACCTTCATCAACAAGCTGGACCGGGAAGGCCGCTCGCCGATCGACCTGCTGGACGAGATCGAGAGCGTGCTCGGCATCCAGTGCGCGCCGGTGACCTGGCCGATCGGCATGGGCTCGCGCCTCAAGGGCGTGTACCACCTGCTGTTGGACGAGGTGCATATATATGAGTCGGGGCGCAATTTCACGCGCCAGGACTCGACCATCTTCAAGGGCCTCGATGCGCCGGGCCTGGAAGAACGCCTGGGCAGCGATGTGCTGCGCGAATTGCGCGATGAACTGGAACTGGTGCAGGGCGCCTCGCACCCCTTCGACCGCGAGGCCTACCTGTCCGGCAAGCAGGCGCCGGTGTTCTTCGGTTCGGGCATCAACAATTTCGGCGTGCAGTTGCTGCTGGATTTCTTCGTGGAGCACGCGCCGCCGCCGCGCCCGCGCGCCACCGAGACCCGCACGGTAGATCCGCTGGAGGAGAAGTTCAGCGGCTTCGTGTTCAAGATCCAGGCGAACATGGATCCGCAGCACCGTGACCGCGTGGCTTTCCTCCGCGTCTGCTCGGGGCGCTACGAGTCCGGCATGAAGGCCTGGCATGTGCGCGCCGGCAAGGAGTTCAAGCTGGCAAATGCGCTGACCTTCATGGCCAGCGACCGCGAGATCGCGCAGAGCGCGTATCCGGGCGACATCCTGGGCATCCACAACCACGGCACGATCTCGATCGGCGACACCTTCACCGAGGGCGAGGTGCTGAAGTACACCGGCATCCCGAACTTCGCGCCGGAACTGTTCCGCCGCGCGCGCCTGCGCGATCCGCTCAAGCTCAAGCAGTTGCAGAAGGGCCTGACGCAGTTGTCCGAGGAAGGCGCGACGCAGTTCTTCAAGCCGCTGCTGGGCCACGACTTGATCCTGGGCGCGGTGGGCACGCTGCAGTTCGACGTGGTCGCCTACCGGCTCAAGGACGAGTACGGCGTGGAAGCGGTGTTCGAGAACGTGCAGATCCATACGGCGCGCTGGATCGGCGGCGACGACGCGAAATCGCTGGAGGACCTGGAGTCCAAGGCGATGCAGAACATGGCGAAGGATGCCTCCGGCGCGCTGGTGTACCTGGCGCCGACCCGCGTGAACCTGCAGCTGACCGAAGAGCGCTATCCGAAGCTCCGGTTTGCCGCGACCAAGGAGCATGCGCAGCCGGTGGAGATGTAGGCGCATTTGTGGGTTCGAACTTTGTTCGAACGCTTCTGCCCCGGATGGCACGACCAGCCCTGAGCGTCCGGACAAGGTCCGGACCCACGGGGGCTCATCGCCGCGTTGCCCCGCGGATGTGAGGGCATTTGTGGGTTCGAACCTTGTTCGAACGCTTCTGCCTCGGATGGCGACCAGCC
Source organism: Rhodanobacteraceae bacterium (assembly GCA_016713135.1). Taxonomy (NCBI): domain Bacteria; kingdom Pseudomonadati; phylum Pseudomonadota; class Gammaproteobacteria; order Lysobacterales; family Rhodanobacteraceae; species Rhodanobacteraceae bacterium. The sequence continues at coordinate 674,974 of JADJPR010000023.1, forward strand.
CGAAGCGTCCGGACAAGGTCCGGACCCACGAGGGCTCATCGCCGCGTCGCCCTCGCGGATGTGGGGGCATTTGTGGGTTCGAACCTTGTTCGAACGCTTCTGCCTCGGATGGCACGACCAGCCCTGAGCGTCCGGACAAGGTCCGGACCCACGAGGGCTCATCGCCGCTTCGCCCTCGCGGATGTGGGGCATTTGTGGGTTCGAACCTTGTTCGAACGCTTCTGCCTCGGATGGCACGACCAGCCCGAAGCGTCCGGACTAGGTCCGGACCCACGAGGGCTCATCGCCGCGTCGCCCTCGCGGATGTAGGCGCATTTGTGGGTTCGAACCTTGTTCGAACGCTTCTGCCTCGGATGGCACGACCAGCCCTGAGCGTGCGGACAAGGTCCGGACCCTCGAGGGCTCATCGCCGCGTCGGCCTCGCGGATGTGGGGGCATTTGTGGGTTCGAACCTTGTTCGAACGCTTCTGCCTCGGATGGCACGACCAGCCCTGAGCGTGCGGACAAGGTCCGGACCCTCGAGGGCTCATCGCCGCGTCGCCCTCGCGGATGTGGGGCATTTGTGGGTTCGAACCTTGTTCGAACGCTTCGGCCTCGGATGGCACGACCAGCCCGAAGCGTCCGGACAAGGTCCGGACCCACGAGGGCTCATCGCCGCTTCGCGGCCGCATACATCAACGCACTGACCGCCAGCGCCACGCCGATCGCGATCCACTCCTGGGCACTCAGGGAGGCCAGGATGACGCCCATCGCGGCGACGCCGATCAGCGGAATCAGGGGCCCGCCCGGCAGATGCATCGGCTCCTCGTGGGTACGCGAGTCGACGCGCTGCAGGCGCCACGCGGCGAGGCAGACGAACAGGTAGAGCAAGCCGACGGCACCACCCGACACCAGCGCCAGCGTCGCGAAATCGCCGGTCAGCGCCAACGCCAGCGCGACCGCGGCGTGCACGATCACGGCAACGTGCGGTACGCGCGTGCGCGGATGCACCGCGCCCAGCGCTGCCGGCAGCAGGCCGTCCCGGCCCAGCGCGTACAGCAGCCGCGAGTTGCCGAGGATGTTGCCGTGCAGGTAGCCGAGCATCGACAGGCCGGCGCCGAGCAGCAACAGGGTGAAGCCGGGCGTCCACAGCGCGCCGGCGGTGCTGGCCAGCGGCGTCTTGTCGCCTGCCAGCGCAGCGCCGAGAACGCCCTGCGCCGACAGCTGCAGGCCGACATACAACAGGATCACGAATACGATGGCCACCAGCGCCGCGCGCGGCACGGTGCGGCCTGGATCGCGCACTTCGCCGGTCGGCACCAGCGCGCTCTCCATCCCGGCGTAGGCAAACAGCACCAGCACCATCGCCTGGCCCCAGTGCTGCCACGCCGGCCATGCGGGCACCGTGAGCTGCGCCGGCTCGATGAACCAGATGCCGAGCAGGACCAGCAGCACCAGCGGGGTGAGTTTGGCAGCGGCCAGCACTCCAATCGCGCGCGCGCCGAGGCTCACGCCGCGCAGGTTGAGCGTCGCGAACAGCCCGAACAGCAGCACCAGCAGCAGCGCCCGCGCGCCGCCCTCGCCCGCCGCCGGCCAGACACGCGCGGATTGGTCGACCAGCGCTGCGGCGACGCCCGCGCAACCGGTGACATTCGAGATCCAGGTCAGCGCGCCGAAAGAGAATCCGGCGAAGGGCCCGAAGGCATCACGACCATAGCTGTAAGGGCCGCCGGTGGCGGTCGCACGGCTGCCGGCGGCGGCGAAACACAGGACCACCGGCACCATCAACAGAGCGCCAAGCACGAATGCGTACGGCGCCGCGGGGCCCAGGGTATCCGCCAGGCGCCCCGGCAGCGCGAAGATGCCGCCGCCGACAATGATGTTGACGATGGCCGCCGCCAGCAGGGTGGTGCCGAAGGCGCGGACCAGGAGTTGTTCGCTGGCGGTTTGGGTCATGCGTCGACGGCCACGGCTGGGGGTCGCGCAGCATCGCACGGCGCGGGTCCAGGCTGCGTCGTTCCCGTCTGGGCCGTCGTGCACCTGGGGATGGCAGGCGCAGCTTCAGCGGCCGAAAAACCAGCAACCCGGCCGGTCCGGCACGCCGCCACAGGAATCCCGGGAGGAATTCACTCCGACCAGGGCCGCGCGCTGGTGTTCCGGCAGCGGCGGCAACGCGGCAACCAGGGCCAGCCACAAGCCGGCGGCCAGCAGCAGCGTGGAAGCGATTCGGGCAGCGGTGCGCATGACACGGAGTCCTCGGTACGTGCGACGGTCTTTCAGCGCGGGGCGCGGTCGATGACAGCGCCTGCTACCCCCGCAATCAGAAACTGTCGACTGGGTCCGCCTTTCAGAGCAGCACGCGCGTGCCGAGTTCCACGATCTGGTTCGGCGGCAGCCTGAACCAGGAGCCGACATCGTCGGCCTGCCGGCTCATCGCCGAGTACAGCCCCGCACGCCAGCCCGGCAGCTTGCCCGGACCGTCGGCGATGGTCGAGCGGCCGACCACCCAGGTGATCGCGATGTCGTCCGCCAGCAAGTCCGTATCGTGCCCGCGCAGGGCCACCGGCAGGTCGGGCTCCTCGCGGAAGCCGTAACGCACGCGCACGTCATAGAGGCCATTGCCCAGCGCTTGCACGGTCACCCGCTCGGGCCTGGAAACATAGGGCACCTCGAGGAAATCGGTGTGCACGAACAGCACCCGCTCGTGCAGCACCTTGAAATGCTTGAGGCAGTGCAAAAGCGCGCTCGGCACGCGGTCCGGATCGGAGTTGAGGTAGACCGCGGTGCCTGGCACCCGCGGCACGCCGGCTGCCAGCGTGACCGGGCATTCGGCCATCGGCAGGTCCAGCCGCTGGCGCTCGCGCGCGACCAGGGCGCTGCCGCGGCGCCAGGTGGTCAGCAGCACGAAGATCGCCGCGCCCAGCGCCAGCGGGAACCAGCCGCCGTGCATGAACTTGCTGGCGTTCGAGGCGAAGAACACGCACTCGAGCAGCAGCACCGGCAGCAGGAAGGCGATCAGGCGACGCCGCCCGGCGCCCGGGCGCTGCGCCGCGATCGCCACGGTCAGCAGCGAGGTCACGATCATCGTGCCCGACACCGCGACGCCATAGGCCGCCGCCAGCGCGCTCGATGAGCCGAAGGCGAGCACCAGCAGCAGCACCGCGACCAGCATCGCCCGGTTGACCGCCGGCACGTAGATCTGGCCGCGCTCGGTGTCCGAGGTGTGCAGCAGGCGGATGCGTGGCAGGTAGCCCAGGCGCGAAGCCTGCAGGGTGATCGAGTAGGCACCGGAGATGGTCGCCTGCGAGGCGATCACGGTGGCGGCGGTGGCCAGTGCGACCAGCGGCCACAGGAACCAGTCCGGCGCCAGCGCGTAGAAGGGATTGGCTGCCGCAACCGGGTCGCGCATCACCAGCGCGCCCTGGCCGAAGTAGTTCAGCAGCAGCGCCGGGCACACCAGGCCGTACCAGGCCACCCGCACCGGCCAGGGCCCGAAGTGGCCCATGTCGGCATACAGCGCCTCGCCGCCGGTCAGCGCCAGGAACACCGCCGCCATCAACACGAAGGCGGCGTGCGGGTGCTCCAGCGCAAAGCCCAGCGCATGGCGCGGGTCGATCGCCCACAGCACTTCGGGCGTCTGCGCGATGCTGGCGACGCCGAGCATCGCCAGGGTGCCGAACCAGACCAGCGTGATCGGGCCGAAGGAGGCGCCAACCCGCCCGGTGCCATGGCGCTGCACCAGGAACAGTCCGAGCAGGATGCCGAGGGTGATCGGGATCACCCAGTGCGCCAGCGACGGCGCGGCCAGCGCCACACCCTCTACCGCCGAGAGCACCGAGATCGCCGGGGGGATGAGCGCATCGCCATAGAACAGCGCGGCGGCGAACACGCCGAGCACCGTCACCACCGCGGCCAGGCGCCGCCGCCCGGCGCTCGCCCGGTGCGCCAGCGCGGTCAGCGCGAGCACCCCGCCTTCGCCCTCGTTGTCGTGGCGCAACACGATCCACACATACTTCAGCGAGATCACCAGGGTCACCGCCCAGAACAACGCCGAGAGCGTGACCAGCACGTTCTCGGGCGTGGGCGCGAGGCCGTGACCAGGGGTGAAAGCCTCCTTGAAGGCGTACAGCGGGCTGGTGCCGATGTCGCCGTAGACGATGCCGAGGGCGGCCAGGACCAGCGCGGGTTTTTTCGATTGCATGCGGATCGCGAGCAGTTGAACGCGCCGCGCAGGCTGGGCGCGCGGGCACGTGCACGCAACCCACGCCACGCGGTTTTTACGCGGCGTTTACGGCCGGGCCTGCGCTTGCGCATCGCGCCGCTACGCCCGCCTGGCGCACTGTGGCGATGTCGGTGCCAGGTGCACTTTGTGGAGTAGCCACGATGAATCTGCTGATCCTGTTGCTGGCCGTGGCGTTCGCGGCCTACCTGCTGGCCGCCGTGTGGTGGCCGGAGCGCTTCTGACATGGCCACCCTGCTGCTGACCTACCTGGTCGCGATCGCCGCCGCGCTGCCGCTCGGCTGGTGGCTGGCGCGCACACTGATGACCGCGCCGATGCCCGGCGAGGCGCTGTTCGCAGCCATCGAGAAACCGCTCTGGCGCGCGCTCGGCATCGATCCTGCCCGCGGCATGAGCTGGCAGGGCTACGCCCGTGCCTTCCTGCTCAGCAATGCGGTACTCGGCATCGCGGTGTTCGCGCTGCTGCTGGCGCAGGGCTCGCTGCCGCTGAATCCGGATGGCATTCCCGGCATGTCCTGGGACCTGGCCTTGCACACGATGGTCAGTTTCCTGACCAACACCAACCAGCAGCACTACTCCGGCCAGGCGCAGCTGTCCTACCTGTTGCAACTGGCCGGCATCGTCACGCTGCAGGTGGTGACTCCGATGATGGGCCTGGCCATCGCCGCGGCGATGCTGCGCGCGCTGACCGGCGGCCGCAACGCCGCCAGCGCGAAGGAGGGCGAGCCGCGCGATGTCGGCAACTTCTACGTCGACGTGGTGCGCCTGACCCTGCGCGCCTTCCTGCCGGTCGCACTGGCACTGTCGCTGGCACTGTCCTGGCAGGGCGTGCCGAGCACTTTCGAGGGCGCCGCGAAGGCCACCCCGGTGGACGCCAGTGCCGGCCTGGGCGAGCAGTTGATCCCGGTTGGCCCGGTCGCACCGATGGTCGCGGTCAAGCAGCTCGGCACCAACGGCGGCGGCTGGTACGGGCCGAACTCTTCGGTGCCGCTGGAGAACCCGACACCCTTGTCGAACCTGCTGCAGACCGTCGCGATCATCGTGTTCCCGATCGCGATCGCCCTGATGATCGGCCCGCTGACTGGGCGTCGGCGGCTGGCCGCGATGGTCTTCGGCAGCATGCTGCTGATGTCGCTCGCGCTCGCGGGCGCTGCGCTGTGGCTGGAGCAGGCGCCGAATGCCGCCGCCAGCGGACTTGCGGCCGCGACACCCAACCTCGAGGGCAAGGAGGTGCGCTTCGGTGCCGATGCCTCGGCGCTGTGGGCGACCCTGACCACCCAGACCTCGAACGGCTCGGTCAATGCGATGCACGACTCGCTGAACCCGCTGACCGGCGTGATCACGCTGTCCGGCATGCTGGTCAACGCGGTCTGGGGCGGCGTCGGCTGCGGTCTGGTCAATTTCCTGGTCTACGTGTTGCTGGCGGTGTTCCTGTCCGGGCTGATGATCGGGCGCACGCCGGAGCTGTTCGGGCGCAAGCTCGAGGTTCCGGAGATCCGCCTGCTCTCGCTGGTGGTGATGCTGCAACCGCTGCTGGTGCTCGGCCTGACCGCGTACACGCTGGCGACGCCGGCGATCACCGGCAACAGCAACCCCGGCTTCCACGGCATCTCGCAGGTCTTCTACGAGTACACCTCGGCCTTCGCCAACAACGGCTCCGGCTTCGAGGGCCTCGGCGACGCCACGGTCTGGTGGAACCTCTCCTGCGTGCTCGCATTGCTGGTCGGGCGCTACGCCTGCCTGCTAATTCCCCTCGCGATCGCCGGTTCGCTGGCGGTCAAGCGCGTCGCGCCGACCACGCGCGCCTCGTTGAATGTCGAAGGCCCGGTGTTCGCCGCCACCCTGATCGCGGTGATCGTACTCATGACCCTGTTGTGCTTCCTGCCGGTGCTGGCGCTCGGGCCGATCGCCGAGCACCTCTCGCTGGCCGCCACGGGAGCCATTCAATGAATACCCAGGTGATCAAGCGTCAACGCCATTCCAGCGGGCACACGCCGCTGCTGCCGGCCTTCGTGGACGCGCTGCGCAAACTCGACCCGCGCGTGCAGTGGCGCAACCCGGTGATGTTCGTGGTTCTCGCCGGCACCGTGCTGACGCTGCTGCTGGCCTTCGCCGCCGGACCGTCCGATGCGCGCTTCGGCTTCACCCTCGCGGTGGCCGCGATCCTGCTCGCCACCGTGGTCTTCGCGAACTTCGCCGAGAGCATCGCCGAGGCGCGCGGACGCGGCCAGGCGGCCAGCCTGCGCGCCACCCGCAGCGAGCTGACCGGGGTGCGCATCGTGGACGGCCGCGAAGAGCGCGTGCCGGCCTCGGCGCTGCGCCGCGGCGACCAGGTGCGCGTGACTGCCGGCGAGCTGATCCCTGCCGATGGCGAAATCATCGAAGGCCTGGCCACGATCAACGAGGCCGCGGTCACTGGCGAGTCCGCGCCGGTGCTGCGCGAGGCCGGCACCGACAAGAGCGGCGTGATCGCCGGCACCAAGGTGCTGACCGACAGCATCCTGGTCGAGGTCAGCGCCGACCCCGGCGACAGCTTCCTCGACCGCATGATCCGCCTGGTCGAGGGCGCGCAGCGCCAGAAGACCCCGAACGAACTGGCGCTGACCGTTCTGCTGTCGGCGATGACCCTGGTGTTCCTGATCGTCTGCGTCAGCTTGCCGCCGATGGCGGGCTTCCTCGGCGTCGAACTTGACCTCGTGATGCTGGTCGCGCTGCTGGTGTGCCTGATCCCGACCACGATCGGCGGCCTGCTGCCGGCGATCGGCATCGCCGGCATGGACCGCGCGATGCGTGCGAACGTGATCGCCAAGTCGGGCAAGGCGGTGGAACTGGCCGGCGACATCGACACCCTGCTGCTCGACAAGACCGGCACGATCACGCACGGCGATCGCCAGGCGACCACTTTCCACCCGATGCCGGGCGTGGCAGAGGGCCATCTCGCGCGCGCTGCCGCGCTTGCCTCGCTGGCCGACCCGACCCCGGAGGGCAAGTCGATCGTACGCCTGGCCGAGCGCCAGGGCGTGCGCGAGGCGCTGCCCGCAGACAGCACGGTGATCGAGTTCTCGGCGCGCCTGCGCATGTCCGGCATCGACATTCCCGGGCGTGCGCCGCTACGCAAGGGCGCGCCCGACGCGGTCGCCCGCTGGGTCACGCAGGCCGGTGGGCATGCGCATGCCGCGCTGCAGATGACCGTCGAGCAGGTCGCGCGCGGCGGCGCCACCCCGCTGGTCGTCTCGGGGGGCAAGGAAGTGCTCGGCGTCGTCGCGCTCTCTGACATCGTCAAGTCCGGCGTGCGCGAACGTTTCGCGCGGCTGCGCGGCCTTGGCGTGCGCACGGTGATGATCACCGGCGACAACCCGCTGACCGCCGCGGCGATCGCCGCGCAGGCCGGCGTCGATGACTTTCTCGCCGAAGCCACGCCCGAGGACAAGCTCGCGCGCATCCGCGCCGAACAGGCGCAGGGACGCCTGGTGGCGATGGTCGGCGACGGCACCAACGATGCGCCGGCGCTGGCGCAGGCCGACATCGGCCTGGCCATGAACGCGGGCACCCAGGCGGCCAAGGAAGCCGGCAACATGGTCGACCTCGACTCCGATCCGTCCAAGCTGGTGGACGTGGTCGAGATCGGCAAGCAGTTGCTGGTCACGCGCGGTGCGCTGACCACCTTCTCGCTCGCCAACGACGTGTCCAAGTACTTCGCGATCATCCCGGCGATCTTCGTCGCCGGCATCCCGTCGCTGGCGGCGCTGAATGTCATGGGGCTGTCGAGTGCGACCAACGCAGTCCTCTCGGCGCTGATCTTCAACGCCCTGATCATCCCGGCGCTGATCCCGCTGGCGCTGCGCGGCATCCGCGTGGCCGCCGCCAGCGGCGACGCGCTGCTCGCGCGCAACCTGTTGCTGTGGGGCGTCGGCGGCGTGATCCTGCCGTTCCCGGCAATCAAGCTGATCGACATGCTGCTCGCCGCCGTCCTCGGCGCCTGATGCGCGCCATCGCCACGCTGTCGCACCAGCAAACCAGAAGCGTTGACGCAAAGGACGCAAAGGGGAGAAGAAAGGACGCAAAGGAAAGCAGGCGGGAAGCCGATCGGACCAGCCGCTCGCTGCATCTGCTTCCCTTGCTGCAACTGCTCCCCCGCTCCAATGGCTTCCTTCGTGTCCTTGCTTGCTGTTTTTTGCGTCCTTTGCGTCCCACGCTCTTCAATTAACCGATCACGAGGCAACCCGATGAACACTCAAGCAGTACTCGACACCCGCGGCGGCGGCCTGCGCGCGGCGCTGGTGTTTGCCGCGCTGGCGATCGCGCTGACGGGCCTCGCCTACCCGGTCGGCGCCACCCTGCTCGGTGGCTGGCTGTTCTCGCAGCAGGCGCGCGGCAGCCTGATCGAGCGGGATGGCCGCGTGGTCGGCTCGGCTCTGGTCGCGCAGCCCTTCGCCGATGCGCGCTACTTCGCGCCGCGCCCTTCGGCCGCCGGCTACAACCCGGTGGGTGCCGCCGGCAGCAACTGGGGCGCGTCCAACCCGGCTTTGCGTGAGCGCATGGCCGCCGAGGCCGCGGCGATCGCCGCGCGCGAAGGCGTGATCGCGAGCGAACTGCCGGCAGACCTCGTCAGCGCCTCCGGATCCGGCCTCGATCCGCACATCACCCCGGCCGGCGCACAGGCGCAGGCGCCGCGGGTGGCGCGGGCACGCGGGATTCCCGAGGACCAGGTGCTGGCACTGATCGACGCGCATACCGAGCCGCCGATGCTCGGCTTCTACGGTGGCGCGCGCGTCAACGTGCTGCAACTGAACCTGGCGCTGGACGCGCGCTGACCGTGCCCGACGCGCGCAGCGCCCAGGCGGACGCCCTGCTCGAGGGCATCGCGCGCGAGCGCCGCGGCGCGGCGCTGAAGGTCTTCCTCGGCGCCGCGCCGGGCGTCGGCAAGACCTACGCGATGCTCTCGGCGGCGCGCGAGCTGAAGCGGCGCGGCATCGACGTCGTGGTCGGCATCGTCGAGACCCACGGCCGCGCCGAGACCGCGGCGCTTCTCGAAGGCCTGGAAGTGCTGCCGCGAAGGCGCGTCGAGTATCGCGATCGCACCCTCGAGGAACTCGACCTCGATGCGCTGCTGGCGCGCAAACCCAAGGTCGCGCTGATCGACGAACTCGCGCACAGCAACGCGCCCGGCAGCCGCCACCCATATCGCTACCAGGACGTGCTGGAACTGCTCGACGCCGGGATCGAGGTCTACACCACGGTCAACATCCAGCACCTTGAGAGCCAGAACGACCTGGTCGAGCGCCTGACCCAGGTGCGGGTGCGCGAAACCGTGCCGGACGCGGTGTTCGACCGCGCGCGCGACATCGTGCTGGTCGACCTGCCCCCGCGCGAACTGATCGAGCGCCTGCAGCAAGGCAAGGTCTACGTGCCCGAACTGGCCAGTTCGGCGCTGCAGCGTTTCTTCAATCCCTCCAACCTGTCTGCCCTGCGCGAACTCGCGCTGCAGCAGATCTCCGACCGCGTCGACGCCGACCTGCGCGAGACCCTGACCGCGCGCGGCCAGCAAGTCGTGCCGATCCGGCGGCGCCTGCTGGTCGCGGTCGACGGCAGCGAGAACAGCGAATACCTTGTGCGGGTCGCGCGCAAGCTTGCCGAGCGCCGCGGCGCGCCTTGGACCGTGGCCTTCGTCGACACCGGGGATATCTCCGCGGAACGCCGGCACGCGGTCGACCAGGTGTTCGCGCTCGCACGCCGCCTGGGCGCCGAAACCGACTGGCTGCGTGGGGCCGATGTCGCCGACACCCTGCTCGACCACGCCGCGCAGCAGGCGGTGTCCGGGATCGTGCTCGGCCGTACCCGCGAGCGTCCCTTCGCGCGCATGTTCAACCGCACCCTGACGCAGCGCCTGCTGCAACACGGCGCGCACCTGGAGCTCACCATCCTGGCGACCCCGCAGGCGCGCCGCCGCGCCCGCCGGCGTCCGCGCGTCGGCGTGTGGCGCTGGAGCGATGTCGCGCTCGCCGCCGGCGGCGTGGTCGCCTCCCTGCTGCTGGCCTTGCTTGCAGAGCGCTGGCTGGCGCTGAAAGACCTGTCGCCGATCTTCCTGCTGGCGGTGCTGGTGGTGGCGGTGCGCACCCGCGGCAGCATCGCGGTACTGACCGCGGTGAGCTGCTTCCTCGGCTGGAACTTCTTCTTCACCGAGCCACGCTACACCCTCGCGGTGTGGGCGCACCGCGATTTCGTCAACCTGTTCCTGTTCCTGGTGGCTGCCCTGATCAGCGGTCGCCTGGCCGGCCACCTGCGGCGCCAGGTACTGAACCTGCGCGCCGCCAACGCCAGCATCCAGGCGCTGCAGTCGCTCGGACGCGAGCTGGCCACGGCAGCGGACGCCGAGAGCGTGCTCGCGGTCGCGCAACGCGCCCTCGCGCGCGCCGGCGGCTGCGATGTGGTGCTGTTCCTGCGTGAGAGCGGCGGGCAGCTGCGCCAGGCGGCCGGCAGCGCCACGCCGGGCCTGACCGAGCAGGCCGCAGCGGACTGGACCGGCACCCATGGCAAACCGGCTGGGCGCGGTACCGACACCCTGCAGGCCTCGGCCTGGTGGTTCCTGCCCTTGAAGAGCAAGGACAGCGTGCTCGGCGTGGCCGGGTTGCGGCCGGCCAGCGAGGCCGGCTTCGGCAGCGAGCAGGAGGAACTGCTGCAGACCATGGTCGACGACCTCGCGGACGCGCTCGCGCGCACCCGGCTCAACGATGCGCTGGAAGCCGCCCGCATGCAGAGCGAGACCGAGAACCTGCGCGCGGCGCTGCTGTCCTCGGTCTCGCACGATCTGCGCTCGCCGCTGTCGGCGATCGTCGGCGCCGCCGAGAGCCTGACGGCCTACGGCGATGCGATGCCGCCGGAGGACCGCCGCAGCCTGCAGGAGTCGATCCTCGGCGAGGGCCAGCGGTTGGACCGCTACATCCAGAACCTGCTCGACATGACCCGCCTCGGCCACGGCGAGCTGAAGATCCAGCGCGACTGGATCGCGCCGGCGGAACTGCTGGGCGCGGCCGCGCGGCGCGTGCGCAAGCAGTTCCCTGGGATCGAGTTCGCGCTCGATGTGCCGCCCGACCTGCCCTTGCTATGGGTCCATCCGGCGCTGGTCGAACAAGCGGTGTTCAACATCCTGGAGAACGCCGCGCGCTTCTCGCCGCCCGGTGGGCCGGTGTCGCTGCGGGCGCGCGCCGATGCCGGCGAGCTGCGCATCGAAGTGGCCGATCGCGGCCCGGGGATCCCGGAAGAGGAGCGCGCGCGCATCTTCGACATGTTCTATTCGGTCGCGCGCGGCGACCGTGGCAAGGGTGGTACCGGCCTCGGACTCAGCATCTGCCAGGGGCTCATCGGTGCCCACGGCGGCCGCGTCGAGGCCTTGCCCGGTGCCGATGGATGCGGCACGCTGATCGTGGTGACCCTGCCGCTGACCTCTCCGCCCGAAGCGCCCGGATGATCGAAGCCAAGCCGCGCATCCTGGTGGTCGACGACGAGCCGCAGATCCGCAAGCTGCTCGACATCAGCCTGCGCGCGCAGGGCTACCAGGTGGAACAGGCCGGCAACGGCGCCGCGGCGCTGGCGGCGCTGGCCGCGCACGGCGCCGACCTGGTGATCCTCGACATCGGCCTGCCCGACCGCGACGGCCACAGCGTGCTGCGCGAGATCCGAGGCTGGACCGAGGTGCCGGTGATCATGCTCTCGGTGCGCGCTTCGGAGGCCGAGAAGGTGCGCGCCCTGGACCTCGGCGCGAACGACTACGTGACCAAGCCCTTCGGCGTGCAGGAACTCTCGGCGCGCATCCGCGCGTTGTTGCGCACGCGCCCAGCGCTCGCCGGCGAGACCGGCTGGGACGATGGCCACCTGCACGTAGACCCGCTGCGCCGGCGCGCCGATCTCGACGGCCAGACCTTGCGCCTGACGCCGAAGGAGTGGTCGCTGTTGCTGTTGCTGCTGCGCCACCGCGGCAAGGTCCTGACCCAGCCGCAACTGCTGCGCGAGCTGTGGGGCCCCGACCATGACGAGGACAGCCACTACCTGCGCATCCTGGTAGGCAAGCTGCGGCGCAAGCTGGGCGACGACCCGGTCTCACCCCAATACATCGAGACCGAGCCCGGGGTGGGCTTGCGCTGGCGCGCCGAGTAGCGCGCCTTGCAGGGGTCAGCGCGATCTGCCGCCGCGGCCACGGAGCCACGGCGCCGGGAAAGGACTCCGGTGCGCCTTTGCAGCCCGGGTGCGCGAGCTGTGGGGCCCCGACGATGACGAGGACAGCCACTACCTGCGCATCCTGGTAGGCAAGCTGCGGCGCAAGCTGGGCGACGACCCGGTCTCACCCCAATACATCGAGACCGAGCCCGGGGTGGGCTTGCGCTGGCGCGCCGAGTAGCGCGCGGTCCCGGCCGCTACCTCAACCGCACTTCGAATAGCCGCAATTCAGGCAGGTCTGACAGCCATCCATCAGGACCACGGCCTTGGTGTTGCACTTGCCGCACATCGTCGCGCTGGGCGGGAAGGACAGGCTCTGCTCGGTGGCAACCACCACGAGCGGAGCCTTGGCTTCCGGCTCGCGGCTCACTTCAGCGTTTTTTTTTCCGCCGTCCGCGCTTTGCGCCTCGTACTGCGCGCGCTTCTTCGCGATCGCCTCGCGCTGCTCGATGCTGAGCTCGTCGCCGACGATCATGCCGATGCTCTTCAGGTGGTCCTCGACCACGAAGCCGAGTTCGGCGACGATCGACGGCATGTACACGCCACCGGCCTTGAAGTAGCCGCCGCGCGGATCGAACACCGCCTTCAGCTCCTCGACGATGAAGGTCACGTCGCCGCCCTTGCGGAACACCGCGCTCATGATGCGCGTGAGGGCCACGGCCCACTGGAAGTGGTCCATGTTCTTGCTGTTGATGAACACTTCGAAGGGCCGGCGAGACTCATGCGCGGTACCTTCGTTGAGCACGATGTCGTTGATCGTCACGTACAGGGCGTGCTCGAACAGCGGCGACTTGATCTTGTAAGTGCTGCCGTCGAGTCGCTCGGGGCGCTCGACGCGCTCGTGCATGTGAATCACTTCGGCGCTCGGGGCCTCCACCACGGCGGGCTCGGCGGCGGCAACGCGCGCAGCCTCGGCGGCTTCCGCCTTCGCCTTGTCTTCCGGGGTCTGCACCGCGTAGCCGGTGATCTTCTTGCTGATCTTGATGGTCATCGTCAGGTCCTGCGGGCGACGCCTGCATGGCGCCGCCGGATCAATGCTTGCCCGCACTGCGTCGGGAGATTCAAAAAATCGCTGGCAGCCGCTCGCGCACGCGCGGCCGCCAGCGGCTCACTTCGCTGAGATCAGCTTCAACTCCCCACCCTGCTGATAGGCGGTGGTGACTTCAAGATCCCGCCCGATGCGGGCGAGTTCGAGCAGATGGTCGATCTGGATGGTGCGGTCCTCGCTGCTGAGCAGGACAATCTGGTCGATCACGTAGGCGCGGGCTACGCCGGCCAGCGCGTCCTCCAGGCTCAAAGAGTCGAAGACCTCGTCCTGGAACAGGAACTGGTTGTCCCCGTGCGGCAGCAGTTCCACCTTGAGTCGCTGACCGGGCACCAGGTCTGCCGGCAGGGCAACCTTGTTTGCCGGCGAACCTGACTCGACCTTCGCCGGCAAGCCGTTCGCGGACAGCACGGCGTCTTTCAGCGCCTGCTGCGACTTGTCCGCGCCGTACTTGGCGTTCAGCTCGGCCAGGTGCTTCTCGTAGGCCGCGCGGCCGCGCGGCGCGAGCATGGTGTCGCCGTTCTGCGCTTGCGCCCACAGCCCCTGCGGCGAGAGCAGCGCCAGTGCCAGGACCATCGCCATCCGGTATTTCATTGCAACTCCTTGCGGCACCCTACGCACGGCTGTGCCTGCGCAACTTGCGGGCCCGGCAAACCGGGCCCGCCGAACGGATCAAGACTTCTTGGCGGCTGGCTTCTTTGCCGGCGCCTTGGTGGCAGGCGCCTTCTTGGCCGGAGCCGCCTTCGCTGCAGGCTTCTTCGCCGGCGCCGCCTTGGCGGCCGGCTTCGCTGCAGCCTTGGCAGGCGCCTTGGCTGCGGGCTTCTTCGCCGGAGCCGCCTGCTTCGCCGGGGCCTTGGCTGCTGGCGCTGCCTTCTTCGCCGGGGCCTTGGCCGCTGGCGCTGCCTTCTTCGCCGGGGCCTTGGCCGCTGGCGCTGCCTTCTTCGCCGGAGCCTTGGCTGCCGGCGCCGCCTTCTTGGCCGGGGCCTTGGCCGGCTGTCCGGTCACCTTGGCAGCTGCGGCCTTGGCCTTGTCCACCGCCTTACCCACTTCCGCCTTGGCCTTTGCAACGGCCTTCTTCACCGCCTTGACCTTCGGCGCGGCGGCCTTCTCGGCTTTGGCCACGGTCTTCTTGGCAGCCTTCTTGACGTCAGCCACCTCCTTCTTGACCGCCTTGGTCACTTCGGCAGCCTTGGCTTCGACCGCCTTCTTGGCCGCACCGACTTTCTTCGCCGCAGCCTTCTTCACCGCCGCCACCTTGGATTCGGCCGCTGCAACCGCTTCCTTGCCTTCCGCGATCAGCTTCTCGCCAATTGCCTCGGCCTTGTCTTTCAGCTCTTCGATCTTGCCCGCAATACCCTGATCACCGCTCATGACGACCACTCCCTCGCTCAAGTCAGCGCCCGCCATGGGCGCGGTTCCTAGAACTTGCCGTAATAGCCTTCCTTCAGCGCATCGAACAGATTGGCGGCGGTATGGATCTCGCCGTCGTACTCGATTTCCTCGTTGCCCTTGACTTCGACCACGCTGCCGTCTTCGAGTTCGAAGCGGTAGAGGGTGTTCTCCAGATCCTGCTCCTTGACCAGCACGCCCTGGAAGGCGGCCGGATTGAAGCGGAACGTGGTGCAGCCCTTCAGCCCCTGCTTGTGCGCGTAGAGGTAGATGTCCTTGAAGTCCGCGTAAGGGTAGTCGGTGGGCACATTGGCGGTCTTGCTGATCGAGGAATCCACCCACTTCTGTGCCGCAGCCTGGATGTCGACGTGTTCTTTCGGGCTGATGTCGTCGGCGGCGACGAAATAATCCGGCAGCTTTTCGTCGGCCTTCTCGCTGTAGGGCATCGCCTTCGGGTTGACCAGGTGACGGTAGGCCAGCAGCTCAAAGCTGTAGACCTCGACCTTTTCCTTGGACTTCTTGCCCTCGCGGATCACGTTGCGCGAGTAATGGTGCGCGAACGAGGGCTCGATGCCGTTGCTGGCGTTGTTGCCGATCGACAGCGAGATGGTGCCGGTCGGCGCGATCGAGCTGTGGTGGGTGAAGCGCGCGCCGGCCTCGGTCAGATCCTGGCACAGCTCCGGCGCAACGGTGGCCAGGCGCTGCATGTAGCGCGAGTACTTGCCGTGCAGCACGCGGCCGGGGATGCGGTCGCCCATCTGGTAGCCGTCGGCCACCATTTCCGGGCGCTTGCGCAGCATGTCGCCGGTCACCTCGAAGTCCTCGAGCATGATCGGGGCCGGGCCCTTTTCCTGCGACAGCGCGAGCGCTTCCTCCCAGCCGGCGACCGCCATGTCGCGCGCCACCTGCTCGGTGAACTCGCAGGATTCGGGCGTGCCGTAACGCATCTTCAGCATCGTCAGGGTGGAGCCGAGGCCGAGGAAACCCATGCCGTGGCGGCGCTTGCGCATGATCTCGTTGCGCTGGCCTTCCAACGGCAGGCCGTTGACCTCGACCACGTTGTCCAGCATGCGCGTGAACACGCGCACCACTTCCTTGTATTCCTCCCAGTCGAAGCGCGCGCGGCTGGTGAAGGGCTCGCGCACGAACTTGGTCAGGTTGACCGAGCCGAGCAGGCAGGAACCATAAGGCGGCAACGGCTGCTCGCCGCAGGGATTGGTCGCGCGGATCTGCTCGCACCACCAGTTGTTGTTCATCTCGTTGACGCGGTCGATCAGGATGAACCCCGGCTCGGCGAAGTCGTAGGTCGAGGTCATGATCATTTCCCACAGACCTTTCGCCCGGATCTTGCCGTAGATCTTGCAGGCGACCAGGCCATCGTCACGGCTGACGTAGTTGTGCTTCGTCGGCCACTCGCGCCAGACCACCTGCCTGGGATCGGTGACGTCGATCTCGTGCTGTTCCTTGACGTGCACCGGGAACACCAGCGGCCAGTCGCCATCGGTCTCCACCGCGTGGATGAACTCGTCGGTGATCAGCAGCGACAGGTTGAACTGGCGCAGGCGACCGTCCTCGCGCTTGGCCTTGATGAACTCCTTGACGTCCGGATGCGAGACATCGAAGGTGCCCATCTGCGCGCCGCGGCGGCCGCCGGCGCTGGACACGGTGAAACACATCTTGTCGTAGATATCCATGAAGGACAGCGGTCCGGAGGTATAGGCGCCGGCACCCGACACGTAGGCGCCGCGCGGGCGCAGCGTCGAGAATTCGTAGCCGATGCCGCAGCCGGCCTTGAGCGTCAGCCCGGCCTCGTGCACCTTGGCCAGGATGTCGTCCATCGAGTCGCCGATGGTACCGGACACGGTGCAGTTGATCGTGCTGGTGGCCGGCTTGTGCTCGAGCGCGCCGGCATTGGAGGTGATGCGGCCGGCGGGAATGGCGCCACGACGCAGCGCCCAGAGGAAGCGCTCGTACCAGTAGGCACGCTTTTCCGGCGTGGCTTCGGCATCCGCGAGCGCCCGCGCGACACGCTTGAAGCTGTCGTCCATGGTGCGGTCGATCGGATCGCCCAACTTGCTCTTCAGGCGGTACTTCTTGTCCCAGATGTCCTGGGATGCAGGCTGCAACGGGATGTCCACAATGTCATTGCGTACCGCTTCGAGACGAACGGTGCTCATCAAAACTGCCTCCCCAGGCATCAGGCGCGTTTTTCTTGTGTGTTGCGGTGTTGCAACTAGTTCTTGATGCCAGTTGGCAGCTCAACCACAACATCTAGTGGTGCGACGGGCGCGAAGTTTGGAATCGCCGGGGCGGGACGTCAAGCGACTTCGTGCCGGAAGTGTGACCCATTGCTGCGCGAGCCGATGAGCGGATGGTTGTGGGTTGTGGGTTGTGGGTTGTGGGTTGTGGGTTGTGGGTTCTGGGTTCTGGGTTGTGGGTTCTGGGTTGTGGGTTCTGGGTTGTGGGCAGAAAAGCCGGCCGCCGACTGCATTCGCTTCGGCCTTTGCCGCCCACAACCCAGAACTCACAACCCCAGAACCGTGACTCAAACGATCTCCCCCACCGGCAGCGGCCGGCTGAACAAGAAGCCCTGACCGAGCTTGCAGCCGAGCTCGCGCAGGGCCTGGCACTGAATGTGGGTCTCGATGCCCTCGCCGATGACCTCGATGCCGAGCGAGTCGGACAGGGCATGGATCGCGCGCACGACGGCGGCGCTGCCGCCTTCCTGGCCGGGTTTCAGGTCGGAGACGAAGGAGCGGTCGATCTTCAGCGAGTGGATCGGAAAGCGGTGCAGGTAGGACAGCGAGGAGTACCCGGTGCCGAAATCGTCCAGTTGCACCCGTACGCCATCTTCGCGCAGGCGCTCCAGCAGGCGCCGCACGTGGTCCGGGTTCTCCAGCAGCGCGCCCTCGGTGACTTCCAGGCGCACGCGCTGCGGCGCCAGGCCGTGGGCATCGATCAGGCGCATCACCGAGCGGTCGAAGTCGCCCGCGCGCAACTGGCGCGCGGAAACATTGATGCTGACGTAGGCGTCCGGTTGCGGCAGGCGCTGGGCGTCGCGACAGGCGAGCGCGAACATCTGCCAGTCGATCTGCTCGATCGAGCCGTTGTCTTCGGCGACGTTGAGGAAATCCCCCGGCAGCAGCAGGCCGCGCTCGCCATGGCGCCAGCGCAGCAGCGCCTCGTAGCCGACCACCGCTGCGTCTTCCAGGCGCACGATCGCCTGGAAGTGCGGCTCGAACTCGCCGCGCGCCAGAGCGCGTCGCAGGTCGCCCTCGAGATCCAGCACGCGCAAGGCTTCGGCGCGCAGCTGCTCGTCGAAC
The DNA here is from genome assembly GCA_016713135.1 of Rhodanobacteraceae bacterium. NCBI lineage: Bacteria > Pseudomonadati > Pseudomonadota > Gammaproteobacteria > Lysobacterales > Rhodanobacteraceae > Rhodanobacteraceae bacterium. The sequence continues at coordinate 693,164 of JADJPR010000023.1, forward strand.
AGCTCGAAGCGCTGGCGCCCCTGAGCCTTGGCGCGGTACATCGCCACGTCGGCATCGCGCAGCAGTTCCTCGGCGCGGGTGTAGCGCGGATGCGAGAAGGCAATGCCGATGCTGGCCGAGGTGAACAGCTCCTTGCCGCCGATGCGCATCGGCTCGGCGAGGGCCGAAATGACGCGGTCGGCGATGAAGGTGGCGCGGTCCGGGTGGTGCAGGTCGTCGAGCAGGATGGCGAATTCGTCGCCGCCCAGACGCGCGACGGTATCCGGCTCGCGTACCGCCGCGGCGATCCGGGTGGCCGCTTGTTTCAGCAACTCATCGCCCACCAGGTGGCCGACACTGTCGTTGACCACCTTGAAGCGGTCGAGATCGAGGAACAGCACGGCGAAGCCGCGCGATTCGCCGCGGCGGAAACGGGTCAGCGCGCGCGCCAGGCGGTCGAGCAGGAAAGCGCGGTTGGGCAGCCCGGTCAGGGTGTCGTGCAGGGCCTGGTGCTTGAGGGTGTCCTCGACCCGCTCGCGCTCGACGATCTCATTGGTCAGTTCGCGGTTGGCGACGGCCAGTTCGTGCGTGCGGTCGGCCACGCGCCGTTCCAGATCGGCATAGGCCGCGCGCAGTCCATCCTGCGCGCGCTTGCGCTCCAGCCCGTTGGCGATGTGGTAGCCGACAAAAGTCAGCAGTTCCTGGTCGCGCTCGGTGAACGGGATGTCGGCCGAATAACTCTGCACCGCAACCACGCCGACGGTGCGTTCGTCGCAGATCAGCGGGACGCCGAGCCAGTAGACCGAGCGCGAACCGAAGCTCGCCACCTCTCCTGCGTGCGCCAGCGACTCGATGGCGTCGCGGTCGGCCAACAGCGCCTGCCCGGTGCGCAACACATATTCGGTCAGGCCCTTGGCCAGCTTGCGCCGCTGGCGCACCGGGTCGCGCTCGTCCACCGAATACGGAAACTCCAGCTCGCTGCCGTCATCGCTGACCAGCGCGATGTAGAAATTGCGCGCGTACAGCAGCTGGTCGACGATCCCGTGCACCGCCGCGTAGAACTCCTCCAGCGACTCGGCGGTGCTGGACTTCTCCGCGATCCGGTAGAGCGCCGCCTGCAGGCGTTCGCTGCGCTGGCGCTCCAGGACCTCCTGGCGCAGTTCGCGATTGGCCGCGGCCAGTTCGCGCGTGCGCTCGTCCACCCTACGCTCCATTTCCTCCTGCGCCTGCTTGCGATCCAGCGCGGTGAGGATGTGCTGCGCGACATAGGTCAGCAGGGTGCGGTCCTCGGCGCTGAATCGATGCTCCTCGCGGTAGCTCTGGACCACGATCGCGCCGCGAACCTCGCCCGCTCCGACCAGCGGCACGCCCAGCCAATCGACGCTGTCCGGGCCCAGGCTGTCGTCGCGCGCCACGCCCAGGCGCTCACGCAGCGTATCGGAAGGACCCATCTGCGCCTGGCCGCTCGCGAGCATCGCGAGCGTCAGGCTGTTCGGGATGCTGCTGACCGGGATCGCGGCGCCCGGGACCGGGCGGTCGGTGTCCTCGGTATCGGCGAAGTAGAGGAAGCGCAGGGAGTCGGGATCGTGCTCGCGCAGCACGATGAAGAAGTTCTCGGCGTACATCAGCTCGCCGACGACGCCGTGCACGCTCTGCATCATCTCCGGCATGTCCAGTTCGGAGCTGGCCATCTCGGCAATCGCATACAGCGCGCGCTGCAGGCGCTCGGCGCGCTCCAGTCGCAGCACGGCCTGGGTCAGCGTGTCGAGTTCGACCAACCGCCCCGCCACGGCGGCGATATCGTCGACGAAGCGCTGCCACTCGCTGTCTACCGGCTGCGCGTGCGCAGCTGGCCAGGCCAGCGCGGCACGGCCCATGACGCCGGAGACCAGTTCGCGACAGGCGAAGGGTCCGTCGCCGCGCGGTCCGGCGTTTCCCGCCCATTGCTCCAGCCAGGCGCGTTCTTCATTGCTGGCCGCGGCGGCAGGGGCCACCAGTTGCCTCGCCGGCTCGCCCGACAGTGCGCTGCGCGACCACCAGACCAGCATCAGTCGCGGTATGCCGAAGCGGCGGTGGGCCTCGCGCGCGGCGACATGCGCGAGGGTTTCCAGGTCAGAGGTCCGCAGCAATTCGCGCACGAATCCGCCATGTCCGCCGTTGCCGCCGGTGGTGGCCATCGCTTCGACTGCTTGCGGATTCATCGGCCTCCCTGCTCCGGCCCCGAGGATGCCCCAGCGGAGTCTCCGCCCGCTGCAAGTGTATGCCGATGCGCACCGTTTTTGCCGACCTCGCGCCGGCGACATGTCGATATGACGACGGCGACTGGTGTCGCCCCCGTCCGCTGGGGCACCATGCGGGTCCAATCTTCGATCGCACCGGTCCGGAGCGCGCCATGATCCACGCCAGCATCCTCGACACCATCGGCAACACGCCGATCGTCCGCATCAATCGCCTCGCGCCGCCGGGCGTCGAGATGTACGTCAAGGTCGAGGCCTTCAACCCGGGATCCTCGGTCAAGGACCGCCTGGCACTGGCGATCATCCAGGACGCCGAGGCGCGCGGAGAACTGAAACCGGGACAGACCGTGGTCGAAGCCACCAGCGGCAACACCGGCATCGCGCTGGCGATGGTCTGCGCCGCGCGCGGCTATCCCTTCGTCTCGGTGATGGTCGAGACCTTCTCGATCGAGCGGCGCAAGATCATGCGCGGCTACGGTGCCAAGGTGATCCTGACGCCGGCGGCCGAGCGCGGCTCGGGCATGGTGCGCCGCGCCGAGGAACTGGCGAAGAAGCACGGCTGGTTCCTCGCCCGCCAGTTCGAGAACGAGGCAAACCCGGCCTACCACCGCAGCACCACCGGCCCCGAGATCCTGCGCGACTTCGCCAACCGCCGGCTCGACTACTTCGTCAGCGGCTGGGGCACCGGCGGCACACTGACCGGCGTCGGCCAGATGCTCAAGCTCGCCCGCCCGGGCGTCCGGATCGTCACCACCGAACCCGCCGCGGCGCCGCTGCTGGCCGGCAAGCCCTGGTCGCCGCACAAGATCCAGGGCTGGACCCCGGATTTCGTGCCTGCAGTGCTGGACCGCACGGTGTTCGACGACAACATCGCCATCGACGATGTCACCGCGCGCGACACCGCGCGCCTGCTGGCGCACCAGGAGGGCGTCTTCGTCGGCATCTCCGCCGGCGCCACCTTCGCCGCCGCGCTCGAAGTGGCGCGCCAGGCCGCACCCGGCAGCGTCATCCTTGCCATGCTCCCCGACACCGGCGAGCGCTACCTGTCCACCTTCCTGTTCGAAGGCGTCTCCGAAGGCTCGGACGACGAGTGGCTCTCTGCTCTGGACGCAGCCAGTTGAACGCGACGGGGCCGGTTAAACGCGGAGACGCAGAGAGCACGGAGGAAAGCCGCAGAGAAGGAGCGAGAGTGTTTCCGGGGAGACTCGAGCCTGCAGCACCTGCCGCGAACCCCGCCCACGTCTCTTGCTCGTCTCTGCGTCCTCCGCGTCTCTGCGTTGAATGGCCCCCGGCACTCCCGAGCCAAAACCTGACGCTCCTCCGCGGCTTTTCTCCGCGTCCTCCGCGTCTCCGCGTTTGACCGGCCCGGCCGCGCCTCACCCGCCGAGCGGCGGGAGGCGGACTTCGAAGGACGCGCCACCCAGCGAAGATGAACGGCTGACCTTCATCTCGCCGCCATAAGACGCGACGATGTCGCCGATGATCGACAGGCCGATGCCGTGGCCCTGGACGCGCTCGTCGCCGCGCACACCGCGCTTGAGCACTTCGCTGATCTTGTCATCCGGGATTCCTGGGCCGTCGTCCTCGACGCGCAAGAGCAGGCCGGGGCGACGGGCTTTGGGCAAGCCGAGCGGTTCGGCGGTCAGCAGCACGCGGCCCTTGCACCACTTGAAGGCGTTGTCGAGCAGATTGCCCATCAGCTCCATCAGATCGCCCTTGTCGCCATGGAACATGCTGCGCGGGTCGACTTCGAACTCGGCCAGTGCGCCCTTGCGGGCATAGACCTTCTCCAGCGTCAGCGCAATCTCCTCGGCGTGCGGCTGGATCGCCAGCGGGGCGGCATAGGTCTGGTGCCCGCTCTTGGCCGCGCGCGCCAGCTGGTAGGCGACGATCTCGTCCATCCGCACGACCTGCTCCAGGCCGCCGGCGCGCATCTTTGCGGGGTCAGACTCGTTCTCGAACAGGCCGCGCATCACCGCCAGCGGCGTCTTCAGGCTGTGCGCCAGATCGCCCAGGGTATTGCGGTAGCGCCGCAGGTGCTCGCGCTCGCTCTTGATGAAGTCGTTGAGTCCACGGGTCAGCGCCGACAGTTCCAGCGGATAGTGCCCCGGGAGCTGTTCGGACTCGCCGCGCTCGACCAACGCCAGGTCGCGCGCGACCGCGCGCAGCGGGCGCAGGCTCCATACCAGCAGCAGCGCCTGGAACAGCAACAGCAGCAGGCCCAGACCACCGAGCACCACCCACATGGTTTCGCGGAAGGCGCGGATCTGGCGCCGCACCGAGGACTGGCGCTCGCCGACATTGATGGTCACGCGCACATCCTTGCCGGAGGGCGAACGCGCCTCGAACAGCACCCCCATGCTCAGCATGTAGAAGCCGCCGCGGGTGCTGGTGGGCACCTTGAAGCTCATCTCGCCGGGCTTGAGCGCGTCTTCGAAGGGCAACTCGCGATCCAGCGCGGACGGCGATTCCCAGCGGAAGTTCTCGGCGTAAATCGAGGCCACCAGGTCCGAGCCCGGACGGTCCAGCCGTGGTTCGGGCAGGAACTCCGGAACCAGCACCTCACCCCGCACCGAGGTGTCGGTCCGTGCGAGGAAGGAATAGGCCACCGACTGCAGGCGCTCGCGCAGCACCGAGTAGGCCCACTGCTCGAAGGCTCGCTCCAGCGCATAACCGGTCAGCCCGATGAAGGCCGCCAGCACCAGGCTCGCCGCCAGCAGCGAGCGCGCAGCCAGCGAGAACTGGCGGCGGGTGGTCATGGGGCGGCCAGCCCCGGAGCCAGGCCGCGGTCATGCGGCGCGGATATTGAGGGCACGAGGGCATGAGGGCACGAGGGCACGTGAAAGCCGGCGCTCGCACTGGGCGGCTCTTGCGTGCCCTCGTGCCCTCGTGCCCTCGTGCCCTCCAACGAAAAAGACGCGGCCGGCATCACACCATCCGTCGCTAGCCGCGTCCCCACGCCCGCCCTCAGGACGTCCGCGGGATCGAGAAGCGGTAGCCGCGGCCGCGCACGGTCTCGATCGGCTTCAGCTCGCCGTCCGGATCCAGCTTCTTGCGCAAGCGGCCGATGAAGACCTCGATGACATTGCTGTCGCGGTCGAAGTCCTGCTCGTAGATGTGCTCGGTCAGGTCGCTCTTCGAGACCAGCTCGCCGGCGTGCAGGATCAGGTACTCGAGCACCTTGTACTCGTAGCTGGTCAGGTCCACCGAGGTGTCGTTGACCGTCACCGATTGCGCCGTGGTGTCGAGCTTGACCGGACCGCATTCGAGCAGCGGCTTGCTCCAGCCGGCGCTGCGTCGCACCAGCGCGTTCATGCGCGCCAGCAACTCCTCGATGTGGAAGGGCTTGACCAGGTAGTCGTCGGCGCCGCACTTCAGGCCCTCGACCTTGTCCTCCCAGCTGCCGCGGGCAGTCAGGATCAGGATCGGGTAGCGGCGGCCGGACTCGCGCAGGCGCTTGACCACTTCCAGGCCGGGCAGCTTGGGCAGGCCGAGATCGACGATGGCGACGTCGAAAGGCACCTCCTTGCCCATGTACACGGCCTCGTCGCCGTCGGCCGCGGTGTCCACCGCGAATCCTTCGCGCTGCAGGCGCGCAGCCAGGGTTTCGCGCAACGGGGCTTCGTCTTCTACCAACAGCACGCGCATGATTGACTCCTCGTCGGGTGTCTCAGGCCGGGATCTGGAAAATGCGGACACGCCCGTCTGGCATCAGAACCTTGATGCGGTAGACGACCGTCCCGCGGGTACGGATGGTGTCGGCTGCCAGCACCTTGCCGCGGGTCTCGCGCTCCACCTGCTCGATCGCTTCCTTCAGCGTCGCGGCGGCGAGCGGCGAGGCCGACAGCCACAGGCAGGCAGCGATGAGGATGGGGCGGAAGATCGACTTCATGCGCTGCCGGGGCCGGGCTGATCCTGTTCATCATAGTCGGCACGCAGGGGAATGTTCAGCATTTCCCTTGGCGACGGGTGACGGTATCCGCATCCTTGCAGGCCGTGGTCTGACTGAACCTGAACGAGCAAGCTGAATGAATCCGGATTTCACCCTGCGCCTGGCCCAGCCGGACGAAGCGCCGATGCTGTCCGCGCTGATGACCGAGACCTTCCTGGCTGCCTACGGCCACGTCGCCCCGGCCGACAGCCTGGAGCGCCACATCGCGCGCAGCTACGCAGCATCGATGATCGGCGAGCGGATCGCGGCGAAGCAGATCGAGGTCCATGTGCTGGAAACCGGCGATGGCCGCGATGCCGGCTATGTGCAGCTCGGCCTGGCCGTGCCGGCGCCGCAGCAGCTGGCCGGCCGGCGGACGCTGGAAGTGCAGCGCTGCTACATGCGCCCCGAGTACATCGGCGCCGGCGGCTCCGGGCAATTGATCGCGCAGGCGCAGCAGCGCGCGGTGGCACTGGGCCGCGAAGCGGTGCACCTGTCGGTCTACCAGCTGGCGCCGCGCGCGGTGCGCTTCTACGAAAAACACGGATTCCGCCGCGCGGCGGCGATCAAGTACTACATCGACCACGTCGAGTTCGACGACTGGCTGATGGTGTGGGAATCCCCTGGGGAAGCTCAGTAGCGCAGCAATCGGCGCGGCTTCCACGGCAGCCGTCCGCGCCAGTACTGGATCATCATGAAGCCGGTGGCGAGGCCGCCCAGGTGCGCGAAATGCGCGACGCCGCTGGCGCTTGCGGCCACGCCCATGCTCAGTTCCAGCACCGCGAACAGGATCACCAGGGTGCGCGCCTTCATCGGGATCGGCGGGAACAGCGGCATCACGATGCGGTTGGGGAACATCATGCCGAAGCCCAGCAGCACGCCGTAGACGCCGCCGGAGATGCCGACCGTGGGATAGGGCTCGCCGCTCAAGGACGCGACCGCCAGCTGCGCGATGCCGGCGCCGACGATGGCCACCAGCACGTAGAGCAGGAAGGGCCGGCTGCCCCAGAAGCGCTCGAGGTCGCGCCCGAACATCCAAAGACCCAGCGAATTGAAGAACAGATGCTCCGGGCCGCCGTGCAGGAAGCCGTAGCTGAGCAGCTGCCAGGGCATGAAATCCGGCCAGCCGCCGAGCGTCTGCGGCAGCGCGTGGTTGCCCAGCGGCCACAGCGCCAGGTGGACCACCAGCCAGCCCTGGCTGTCGATCATCTGCAAACCGAACATCGCACCGCAAACGACCAGCAGCGCGTAGGTGACAGGCGAGCCGTTCATCCGGGTTCCTGGTCGAAGTAGTCGGCCCACAATGCCGCATCCAGCGTGTCTGGCGACTGACGAACGGTTACCCGGCCGTTGTCGGCCACCTGGCAGCCTTCGGCGAGCAGGCGCTCGCGCTGGCGCCCAAAGCCCTCGCTGCCGGGGGGAAACGCAATGCAGCCGTTCGCGCGCACCACGCGATGCCAGGGCACTTTGCTGCCGTCGGCCAGTTGCGACAGCACCCGTGCCACCAGACGCGCGCGCTTCGGCAGCCCGGCGCGCGCGGCGACGACCCCATAGCCGGCCACCGCGCCGCGCGGAATCGCGCGCACCGCGGCCAGGATCGCCTCGGCAGCCGGGTCGGCGCTCATGTCGGCGGCGCCCGGTGCAAGACTGCTAGCATGGATGGCAACTGCATCACCCGGAATCACCCCGTGCACAATTTCGAAGACATCCGTTCGCATCTGGCCAGCCGCCAGAAGCTGACCCAGAACCAGCCTTTCGTGCTGAGTTTCGACCTCAGCCTGCCAGGCGGCCGCGTGCAGAGTCTATTCCTCGCCGACATCGAAACCGAAGACGGCCGCCGCGTGCTGCGCATGTCGACCCCGGTGGCGCCGCTCGCGCGGCTGCCGGCCGAGAAGTGTCTGCGCTTCAACTGGGCCCAGCGCGTGGGCTTCCTCGCGGTGGACGACCTCGACGGCGTGGCCTATGTGCACCTGTGCGAGAACCGCAGCTACGGCACCCTCGGAACCCGCGAGTTGGATCGCGTGTTGAACGAACTCGGCGAGTTGGCTGATGGGCTGGAGTCGCTGGTGTCGGCGGGCGAGGATCGGCTCTGAAGCTGGTGTTGGTATTGGTTGGTGGTGTTGGATGAGAGTACCGGTCGCCCCTGGCGGTGCGCTTATTCGCGCATCGAACTTCTTCGCGACCCGCGCCACTTTTCTTGTCCGCAAAGGACGCAAAGAACGCAAAGGAAGCGAAAGCGGCTTCCGCTCTTCTTTGCGTCCTTCGCGTCCTTTGCGGACAAACTGCTCTTCAGATCAATGAGTTATCGGCTGTTTGGTGAGAGTCCCGGTCGCCCCTGGCGGTGCGCTTATTCGCGCATCAACTGAGGGCACAGGCCACGGGGCACGAGGGCACGCAAGAGCCAGTTCGGTGCGAAGGAGCGCCTTTGCGTGCCCTCGTGCCCTCTTGCCCTCGTGCCCTCCGAATTTACCTTTTCTAAATCAATGCCTTGCGACATGTTCGGTGAGAGTTCCGGTCGCCCCTGGCGGTGCGCTTATTCGCGCATCGAACTTCTTCGCGACCCGCGCCACTCTTCTTGTCCGCAAAGGACGCAAAGAACGCAAAGGAAGCGAAAGCGGCTTCCGCTTCTTGCGTCCTTTGCGTCCTTTGCGGACAAACTGCTCTTCAGATCAATGAGTTATCGGATGTTCGGTGGAGTCCCGGTCGCCCCTGGCCGGTGCGCTTATTCGCGCTCGAACTGGAGGGCCGAGGCCGAGGCAAGGGGGGGGCACGCAAGAGCCGGTTCGGTGCGAAGGCGCGCCTTTGCGTGCCCTCGTGCCCTCTTGCCCTCGTGCCCTCGCCCCCTTCGAATTTACCTTTTCTAAATCAATGCCTTGCGACATGTTCGGTGAGAGTCCCGGTCGCCCCTGGCGGTGCGCTTATTCGCGCATCGAACTGGAGGGCACGAGGCCACGAGGGCACGAGGGCACGCAAGAGCCAGTTCGGTGCGAAGGAGCGCCTTTGCGTGCCCTCGTGCCCTCTTGCCCTCGTGCCCTCCGAATTTACCTTTTCTAAATCAATGCCTTGCGACATGTTTGGTGAGAGCCGGCGCGGGAAACTCTTGCCACTCCGCTGGAACCAACACCAACAACCCACACCAAGCTATCGGTGTTGGAGGCAAGCAGGCATGAGGAAACTCGCCGTGCACTGCTTTGAACAACACCAACACCAACAACCAACACCAAGCTACTGGTGGGGGTTGGAAGCAGGCCTCGGGGATCCGGCCACCGCCGCTTGAACCAACACCAACAACCAATACCAACACCATGCTTTAATGCAAGGCCGATCCAGGACGCTCGAAAGCGCCACTGATCCATGCCTCTGGAACTCCTGCTGCTGTTGGGCCTGGTCCTGCTCAACGGCTTCTTCGCGCTCAGCGAGATGGCGATCGTCACCTCGCGCAAGGCTCGTCTCAAACATCAGGCCGACAAGAGCCGCGCTGCGCGTGCGGCGCTGACGCTGGCCGAGCACCCGGAGAATTTTCTCTCGGCGGTGCAGATCGGCATCACCCTGGTCGGCATCCTGACCGGCGTGTTCAGCGGCTCGGCGATCGGCGGCCATATCGCCGAAGTCCTGAACGATTTCCCGCTGCTGGCCAAGTACGCCGAGCCGCTGGGCCTGGGCATCGCCGTGGTCGGGATCACCATCCTCAGCATCATTCTGGGCGAGCTGATGCCCAAGCGCCTGGCGCTGCTGGCGCCGGAGAAGATCGCGGTGATCGTCGGCCTGCCGATGCTGATCTTCAGCCGGCTCACGCATCCCTTCGTGGTGGTGCTGGCGGTGACCACGCGCACCTGCCTGCGTCTGCTCGGTGCACGCGGAGACAATGAGTCGAAGGTGACGGAAGAGGAGATCCGCCTGCTGGTGGCCGAGAGCGCCGAGCAGGGCGAGATCGAGGACATCGAGCGCAGCATGATCAACCGCGCGCTGCGCCTGTCCGATCGCACCGCCGAAAGCCTGATGACCCCGCGTAACCGCATCGCCTGGCTGGATGCCGAGGCGCCGCTGGTGGAGAACCTCGCGGTGATGCGCACCACGCCCTACTCCAGCTACCCGGTGATGCGCGGCAGCGACAAGGAAGTGCTCGGCGTGCTCCCGGTCAAGTCGCTGATCGACCGTATCGGCGCCGGCGGCCAGTTCGACCTGTTCAAGAAGCTCGAGAAGCCGCTGTACGTGCCGGAGTCGACGCGCGCGCTGAACCTGCTCAATGAGTTCCGCGATGCCGAGGCGCGGGTTGCGCTGGTGGTCGACGAATACGGCGACCTGCAGGGCCTGGTGACGCGCAATGACGTGCTCGCCGCGATCATCGGCGCCGCCGTGCACGACGGCGCACCGGTGCACGACGACGCCAAGATCGTGCGCCGCGCGGACGGCAGCTACCTGCTCGACGGCGCGCTCAAGATCGAGGATTTGCGCGACTTGCTCGAACTCGGCGCGCTGCCGGGCGAGGACGAACACGACTACCAGACCTTGGCCGGCATGCTGATCGCGGTCCTCGGACACATTCCGCAAGTCGCCGAGACCTACGACTTCGACGGCTACCGCTTTGAAGTGGTCGATCTCGACGGCGCGCGCGTCGACAAGGTGCTGGTGATGGGGATCGACCGCAAGGCGCCGGAACTGGCCTGAGGGCAGCTGAATCAGCTCAGTTCGGCCGCAACCGCAGCAGACTGTGCCCGAGGCCGATGCGATCGACCTGTTCCACCAGTTGCAGCCCGGACTCGCGCACCAGACCGAGGAAGTCCTCGCAGCGGTAGAAGCGCGAGTTGCCGTTGGCGAGGCAGGTGAAATACAGCGAGGTCGCATTCAGGCTGTAGGCGGCGGATTCGAAGCGCTGGCGGTCCGGGAACAACTCGACGATGCACACGGTCGCCTGATCCGGCATCGCCGCGCGCACGCGGCGCAGGATGGCCACCACCTGTTCCGGCGAGAAGCAGTCGAGGAACTGGCTCATCCAGTAGACGTCGCCGTCGGATGGCAGTGGCTGGCCAGGATCGAGCAGGTCGGCCGGGTGCGGCGTCACGCGACTGTCCATTCCGGCCGCGCGCGCATTGGCCATGGCGACATCGAGCTGCGGCGGCAGGTCGACCAGGGTCAGGTGCACCTGCGGGTCGAAGCTGCAGCAGCGCAGCGCGAAGCGCGCGGTGTTGGCGCCGATGTCGACGATCCGCCGCGGCTTGCACGCGAACACGCGCGGCAGCAGCTCGCCGAACGCACGGTCGCTGTAGTAGTGATCGAAGGCGAACCAGGCGCGGCGCGCGGCTTCAGGCAGTTGCGACAGGCCAGGGTAGATCGTTGGCCAGGGACCGAACTCCGCCAGTCCCGCCGGCGCGCCGTCGCGGATCGCCCGGGAAAGGTGCGCCAGCGGCCGCCAGCAGACATCTGCGGTAAAATCCATGTTGGCGCGGGTCATTCCGTCGTGCAGCAGGAACTGGCCCATCCGCGTCAGGCGGAAGCTGCCGTCGCGCTGGCAGACCACGCGCGCGCTGAGGCCCATGTCGAGAAGCACGCCGCAGCCATACGACGAGACGCCGCTGCGTTCGGCGATCTGCTCCAGGTCCAGGCCCACGTCCCCCGCGCCACCCAGCGCAGCAAGCAGGCCCAGGTCGCGCAGCGCCAGCGCTGCCTGGAAGGCGATCGGTGCGAAGGCCAGCCGGGTGGCGGCCTCCTTCGCCTCCAACGCGGACATCGGATCATCCTGGTACCACGCGGTCATCACGATCCTTGGACGTACCACTGACGTCGGGCATGCTAGCCCGGACATTTCGCGAGGTCGCGAGGAAATGGCTCGAATGGATGGTGGGGGGGGGGGGGGTGTGTGCGTTGCGCCCTGCGGTGGACGCCTCTTCCGCTGCCTCTTTTCCCCAGGCCCCCCTCACCCTCTCGCCTCGATCCCGGCGCAAAGCCCTTCGCGATCATCCGCGTGCCCCCACGACATGGCCGGGCTGATTCCATCGCCGCAGATGCCCGTCCCGCAATCCCCACCGCCGATGCGCTTCACCGTCGATGCGTGGTCGGCGTGGGCGCCGGGGCTGGCGGATGCGGACGCCTGGCGCGCCTGGGCGCGCGCGCCGTGGCGGCCGGTGGGCGAGGAGCGCCCGGACTTGCCGCAGTACCCGATGATGCTGCGCCGGCGCGCCGAGCGGCTGGCGCGGATGGCGCTGCACACGGTGTCCGGGGTGCGCGGCACGGCGCCCTGCCCGATGGTCTGGGCCTCGCACCGCGGCGAGACCCAGCGCGCGGTGCCATTGCTGCGCGAGCTCGCCGAGAGCGGCAGCGTGGCCCCCGGCCCGTTCAGCCTCTCGGTGCACAACGCAGTGTCCGCGCTGGAGTCCATCGCGCATGGCGACACCGGCAACTACATTGCGCTGGCGGCCGCGGGCGAGAGCGCCGAGCTGGCCGTGGTCGAGGCGCTGGGCCTGCTCGCCGACGGCCACGACGCGGTCATTGTCACCGTGTACGACGAGACCGTGCCCGACTGCTATCGCCCCTATGTGGACGATGCCGACGCGCCGTTCGCGTGGTCGTGGCGGGTGCGTCCGCGGGCGACGGGGCGGGATTCGAACTGGGCTGGGGAGGGAAGGGGCGGGGGCCCGGGGGCCGGGGGGGGGGGGGGGGCCCGGGGCGGGGGGGGGGTTTTTGGGTCCGGGCCCCGCGCGCGCAGGGGCCCGCTGGATGAATCCCGGCGCCGCACGCCCCCGACCACCTCCCACCCGCGCTGCGCGTCCTCGCCTTCTTCCTTTCCGACGCAGATACCCTGAGCCATGACGGATCGCATTGCCGCTGGACCTGGCGTCGTACTGCCTGATCCGGTCGACCGGCCCTGGCGGGTTCTCGCCACCGGCTTCTGCTTCGCCATGTTCGGGCTGGGCGGACTGCTGCTGCGCTTGCTGGTGTTCCCACCGCTGGCGCTGGCGGTGCGCGATCGCCGGCGCCGCGCGGAGCTGGCGCGCGCCGCGGTGCATCGCTGTTTCCGCGGCTTCATCGAGTTGATGCGCCTGAGCGGCGTGCTGCGCTACGAGATCGTCGGCCGCGAGCGCCTGGACCGGCGCGGCCTGCTGGTGCTGGCCAATCACCCGACCCTGATCGACGTGGTGTTCCTGATCTCGCTGATCGAACACGCCGTGTGCGTGGTCAAGGCGCCGCTGAAACGCAATCCCTTCACCCGCGGGCCGGTGCTCGGCGCCGGCTACATCTGCAACGACGATCCCGAGGGTGTGATCGAGGACTGCCGGCGGGCGCTGGACGAGGGCGGCAACCTGCTGGTCTTCCCCGAAGGCACGCGGACCGCCGAAGATGGCATCATCCGCCTGCGTCGCGGCGCCGCCCAGATCGCAGTGCGCTGCCGCCGCGACATCACCCCGGTGACCATCTCGTGCGTGCCGCGCAGCCTGACGCGCGCGATCCCGTGGTACGTGGTGCCGATACGCCCGATGCATTTCCGCATCCACGTACTGGACGATATCCCGATCGCCGCATACACCGGCGGCGACGAACCCGAAGCGCTGGCGGCACGCCGCCTGACGCAGGACCTGACCGACTATTTCTCGCGGGAGACCCAAGCCCATGCAGGCGCTTGAACTGGAGATCAAGGCGTTGATCATCGAGACCCTCGGTCTCGAGGACATGAAGCCCGAAGACATCGATACCGAGGCCCCGCTGTTCGTCGATGGCCTGGGGCTGGATTCGATCGACGCGCTGGACCTGGGGCTGGCGATCCAGCGCCGCTACGGCATCCACATGTCGGCCGATGCCGAAGAGACGCGCGCGCACTTCCGCAGCGTGCGCGCGCTGGCATCGCTGGTGGCGGCGCACCGCGCCTCGCCGGCGGGAGCGGCCTGATGACTCGCGACGAACTCTACGCCAAGCTGGTGGAGGTGCTGGAGCGCACCTTCGACATCGCGCCCGAGCGCATCCACCTGGACGCCAGGCTGGGCGAGGACCTCGACATCGACAGCATCGATGCGGTCGACCTGCTGGTCGAACTGAAGCAGATCACCGGCGTGCGCCTGCAGCCGGAGGCCTTCAAGTCGGTGCGCACGCTGCGCGATGTGCTCGACGCACTGGTGGCGCTGCTGCCGCAATGAGCGCGCGGCGCGCCACGCTCGCGGCCCTGCTGCTGGGCCTGCTGACGCTGGCCTATCCGCTGCTGGTCTACGCCAGCCTGCGCTGGTTCGAGCCGCGCTGGCTGGGCTTGCTGCTGCTCGCCATCGCCATCGCGCGCCTGGGCGGCGGCCGGCGCGATCCGCTCGCCTGGGCCACGGCAGCCCTGGCGCTGGCGCTTGCGCTGGTCGCCGGCTGGCTCAACCAGGCCTTGCCGGTGAAGCTCTACCCGGTGGCCGTGAACGCGATCATGCTGGCGCTGTTCGGGCTCAGCCTGTGGCAGCCGCCGAGCATGATCGAGCGCCTCGCGCGCCTCAAGGAACCCGAGCTGCCGCCGCACGCGGTGGCCTACACCCGCCGCGTGACCCAGGTCTGGTGCGGATTCTTCATGGTCAACGGCGCCATCGCGCTGTGGACCGCGCTGGCCGCGAGCGACGCCCAGTGGGCGCTGTACAACGGACTCATCGCCTACCTGCTGATGGGTGCGTTGTTCGCCGGCGAATGGCTGGTGCGCCAGCGGGTGCGCGCCCGGCATGCCTGAGACCATCGCCCTCGATACTCTTCTGCCGGCGCTGGCCAATCGCCCGCTGCTGGCCTGGCGCGGCGCGCACAGTGTCGGCGGACCTGCTTTCCTGGCGCGCGTCGGCGCCTGGCATCGCGCGCTCGACCTGCCCGCCGGCAGCACCCTGGCGCTGGTGCATGGCGATGCGATCGAGTTCGCCGCAGCCCTGTACGCGGCCTGGCTGCGCCGGCTGGTGGTACTGGTGCCGGGCGACACCCTGCCGGCCACCGTCGCGACCGTCGCCGCCGACGTGGCCGCCCTGGCCGGCGAGTTCGGCGCGGCCACGACCCACCCGCAGCCGCCCACGGACGCCGAACCGCTGCCGGCCGCGCTGCCGCTCGGCCTGGCGAGCCCCCTGGTGCTGCAGACCTCGGGCTCGACCGGCACACCGCTGCGGGTGCCCAAGACCCTGCGCCAGCTGGACGCCGAAGTACGCACGCTGGAGGCTTGCTTCGGCCATGCGCTCGGCAGCGCGCGGATCGCCGCCACGGTGTCGCACCAGCACATCTACGGCCTGCTGTTCCGCCTGCTCTGGCCGCTCGCCAGCGGGCGCGCTTTCGAGGCGCACGCGCATCCCTACCTGGAGTCCGTGGCGCCGCTGCTGGGCGAGGGTGCGACCGCGCTGGTGTCCAGCCCGGCGCACCTGAAGCGGCTGCCGGCGGGCATCGACTGGCATCCGGGCGGGCGCACGCTGTCGGCGCTGTTCTCCTCCGGCGGTCCGCTGGATGCACCCGCGGCGCAGGCGCTGCAGGCGGCGACCGGCGTGTTGCCGATCGAGGTCTGGGGCAGCACCGAGACCGGCGGTATCGGCTGGCGCCAGCAAGCGAGCAGCGATACGCCGTTCGCGCCGCTGCCCGGCGTGTCGCTGTCCGCGGATGAGCACGGCGCGCTGGTCCTGCGCTCGCCGCACCTCGCCAGCGAGGACTGGCAAAGGCTGGCCGATCGCGGCGACCTGGATCCGGATGGGCGGGTGCGCCTGCGCGGGCGCGACGACCGCATCGTCAAGATCGGCGAGAAGCGTGTTTCGCTCAGCGCCATCGAGCGCGCGGCGGCGGGCGGTCCGTGGCTGAACGAGGTGCGCCTGGTGGCGCTGCCCGGGGACCGGCTGCAGCTTGGTCTGGTGGGCGTGCCCAACGCTGCTGCGCGCGAGGTCCTGCTCAAGGCCGGCCGGCGCGCGCTGGCGGATGCGCTGCGCGCCGGACTGGCCGCGCACTGCGAGCGCGTGGCGCTGCCGCGGCGCTTCCGCTTTGTCCATGCACTGCCGCAGAACAGCCAGGGCAAGACCACCGATGCCGCGCTGGCCGCGCTGTTCGCCGACACCGAAACGCGCCCGCTGCTGCCTTTCCACGACTGGCCTATGCGCGAAGCCTGTCGGGCGACCGCGGAGCTGTGGATAGGCCCGGACCTGTACCATTTCCAGGGCCATTTTCCGGGACAGCCGATCCTCCCCGGCGTGGCCCAGATCGACTGGGCAATCAGCCTGGCGCGCCAGATGTTCGCGCTGCCGCCGCACCTGGTGCGCATGGAGGCGCTCAAGTTCCAGGCACTGATCCAGCCCGGCACCCGCCTCACCCTGGACCTCGAATGGAAGCCAGACCGGCAGCAGTTGGAGTTCCGCGCGCACTCGGCGGCAGGGGCGCATGCGAGTGCCAGGCTCGTGTTCGATAGTGCGTGTTCTGGCGCAGAGGTGAGACGTGAAACGTGAAACGGAGGAAGTGAAACGTGAAACGTAAAACGTCAATGGGCGGCGGCTCTGATTGACGTTTTACGTTTGACGTTTGACCTTTTCGCACCGCAACGTCAAAGGACCGCGCCTCCGATTGACGTTTCACGTTTCACGTTTGACCTTTGATTCCTCACGTTTGAAATTCCCAGAGATTCCGAGCAGCCCCACCCCATGCCCATCCGCCCCCTGATCGTCATCCCGGTCTACAACCACGAACGCGGCCTGGCGACGATGCTCGACGGGCTGCGCGCGAGTGGGTTGCCATGCCTGCTGGTGGATGACGGCAGCGAGCCGGGCTGCGCGGCGGCGCTGGCGGAGATGGCGCGGACACACGCCGGCTGGCTGAGTCTGGTCAGCCGCGCCGAGAACGGCGGCAAGGGCGCGGCGCTGATGACCGGCTTTGCCGAGGCGGCGCGGCGCGGCTACAGCCATGTGCTGCAGATCGACGCCGATGGCCAGCACGACACCGCGGACATCCCGCGCTTCCTGGCCGCGGCGCAGGCCAATCCGCAGGCGCTGATCCTGGGCCAGCCGCGCTACGACCAGAGCGTGCCGACCGGGCGCCTGATCGGGCGCTACGTGACCCATGTCTGGGTCTGGATCAACACGCTGAGCCTGGCGATTGCCGACACCATGTGCGGCTTCCGCGTCTATCCGCTGGCGCCGGTGCAGGCCGTGCTGGCGCAGGAAAAGCTCGGCTCGCGGATGGATTTCGACACCGAGATCGTGGTCCGCCTGCATTGGCGCGGCGTGCGTGTGATCAATCTGCCCACGCCGGTGCGCTACCCTGCCGATGGCGTGTCGCACTTCAAGCTGTGGCTGGACAATTTGATGATCTCGCGCATGCATGCGCGACTTTTCTTCGGCATGTTGTGGCGTGCGCCGCGGCTGCTGTGGCGGCGGCTTGCCGGATGAGCGGGGAGCGCCACTGGGCCGACATCGGTGAGGCCGGCTTCGTCGGCGGCATGCGTTTCCTGGTGTGGACCTACCGCTGGTTCGGGCGGCTGCCGTTCCGCATCGCGCTGTACCCGGTGCTCGGCTACTTCTTCCTGGTGCGCGGCATCGCGCGGCGGGCGTCGCTGGAATACCTCGGGCGGCTGCAGGCGGCGCACGCGGTGTTCGTCCGGCCGCCCGGCCTAGGCACCGCCTGGCGCCACTTCCTGAGCTTCGCGGATGCCCTGCTCGACAAGGTGCTGGCGATGGGCGGCGCCTTCACCCTCGAGCAGATCACGATGGACAACCAGCAGGTGGTGCTGCCGCTGCTGGATGCCGGGCGCGGAGCGGTGATGCTGACCGCGCACGTGGGCAACCTCGAGGTCTGCCAAGCGCTGGCCGAACTGCAGCCCCGGCTGCTTCTGAACATCCTGGTGCACCACGTCAACGCGCAGAAGTTCAACCGCTTGCTGGAACGCCAGGGCGCCAGCCAGGTGCGCCTGATCGAGGTGACCGAGATCACGCCGGCCACGGCGATGGAGCTGGAGCGGCGCGTGGCCGCGGGCGAGATGCTGGTGATCGCCGCCGACCGCCTGACCCCGGGCAGCGCGCGGCGTTCGCTGGCGGTGCCTTTCCTCGGGCCACGCCGCGCACTTCCCGCAAGGCCCGTTCATCCTCGCCAGCCTGCTGCGCTGCCCGGTGTTCCTGGTTTTCTGCACCCGCCGCGCCGGCTGCTACCACATCGATTTCGAAACCTTCGCCGAGCGCATCGAGCGGGTCCGCGGCGCGCCGGACGCGGGCCTGCGTCCGTGGATCGAGCGTTACGCCGCACGCGTCGAGCAGCAATGCCGCCAGGCGCCGCTGCAGTGGTTCAATTTCTATCCCTTCTGGGCGCACCCCGGTTGACCGCTGCTTTCTCGCGCCACCGCCGCGCCCGGCTATCCTCCGTCCTTCACGCCGTGCCCACACCTCCCCGATGCCCGACCGCAACCCGACGCCTGTCCGCTTCGACGGCCAGCCATTGACCATCGAAGACATCGTCGCGCTGGCCCGCCGGCAACGCCCGGCGGTGCTCGACGACAGCGAGCCCCTGCGCCAGCGGATCCAGGCCGGCGCTGATTTCCTCGACCGCGTGCTGGCCGAGGACGGCGTGATCTACGGCGTGACCACCGGCTACGGCGATTCCTGCACCGTCAGCATCCCGACCGGCCTGGCGCTGGAGCTGCCGCAGCGGCTGTACACCTACCACGGTTGCGGCGCGGGGGCGCTGCTGACGCGCGAACAGACCCGCGCGGTGCTGGCCACGCGCCTGAATTCGCTGGTCCAGGGCTATTCCGGCGTGAGCTGGCGCCTGCTGCAGCAGCTCGCCGGCCTGCTCCGGCACGATGTGCTGCCGCGTATTCCGTCCGAAGGATCGGTCGGCGCCAGCGGCGACCTGACCCCACTCAGTTATGTCGCCGCCGTGCTGTGCGGCGAGCGTGAAGTGTGGAAGGGCGAAGGCGCCGAGCCGGCGGCCGATGCGCTCGCCGCTGCGGGCCTTGCGCCGTTGAAGCTGCGGCCGAAGGAAGGCCTGGCGGTGATGAACGGCACCGCGGTGATGACCGCGCTGGCCTGCCTGGCGCACGCGCGCGCCGACTACCTGTCGCGCCTGGCCACCCGCATCACCGCGCTGGCGGTGGTGGTGATCGACGGCAATCCGCACCACTACGACGAGCGCCTGTTCGCGGTGAAGCCGCATCCGGGACAGATGCGCGTGGCCGCGCGGCTGCGCGCGGACCTGGCCGCCGACCGCCCGCCGCGCAATGAGCAGCGCCTGCAGGATCGCTATTCGCTGCGCTGCGCGCCGCACGTGCTGGGCGCGCTGGAAGATGCGCTGCCCTGGCTGCGAACGCTGATCGAAACCGAGCTCAACAGCGCCAACGACAACCCGATCATCGATCCGGATGACCTGCGCGTGCTCCACGGCGGCCATTTCTACGGCGGTCACATCGCGATGGCGATGGACACCCTGAAGTGCCAGGTGGCCAACCTGGCCGATCTGCTCGACCGCCAGATGGCGCTGCTGGTGGATGCGCGCTACAACCACGGGTTACCGGCCAACTTGTCCGGCGCCAGCGGCAGCCGACGGCCGATCAACCACGGCCTGAAGGCGCTGCAGATCAGCGCCTCGGCCTGGACCGCCGAAGCGCTCAAACAGACCCTGCCGGCCTCGGTATTCAGCCGCTCCACCGAGTGCCACAACCAGGACAAGGTGAGCATGGGCACGATCGCCGCGCGCGACTGCCTGCGCGTGCTGGAACTGGCCGAGCAGGTCGCCGCGGCGCTGCTGGTCACGGTGCGCCAGGGCATCGAACTGCGCCTGAAACTGACGCCCGGCAGTACGCTGCCGACAGCGCTGGCGACGATGCAGCAGGATCTCGCGGCCCGGATCGGGTTCATTGACGAGGACCGCGCGCTCGACCGCACCCTGGTCGAACTGATGGCCGCGATCGATGCCCGCGCGTGGCCACTGTATGACTGAGACGCCCGCGGCCTGGCAGGCCGACACCCTGATCGACCCGGCCTTTTTCGATATCGACCCGATGGAGATCGTCTGGCACGGCAACTATGTGAAATACCTCGAGGTGGCGCGCTGCACCCTGCTCGACCAGATCGACTACAACTACTACCAGATGAAGGACTCCGGCTACGCCTGGCCGATCGTGGACCTGCACCTGCGCTACGTGCAGCCGGTGCGCTTCCGCCAGAAGATCCGCATCAACGCGAAGATCATCGAGTGGGAGCACCGCCTGAAGATCCACTACCGCATCTGCGACGACGCCAGCGGCCGCAAGCTCACCACCGGCCACACGGTGCAGGTGGCGGTGGACATCCGCAACGGCGAACTGCAGTTCGAGACCCCGCCGGTGTTGCGGCGGAAGCTGGGGCTGGCGTGAGCCGCATGGCGCCGGGCATCGCGCAGCGTGATCGACGCGCTCCGGGTTGCGCTGATGCACGCGCTGCAGGGTTGTGGGTTGTGGGTTGTGGGTTGTGGGCAGCGCGACCGGCGCGAGATCCCGGGCGCAGGGCAACTTGGCTGGCCGCCATCTTCGCACTCGCCAGTGCCCTTGCTCCTGCCTTTGCTGCCCAGAACCCAGAACCCACAACCCAGAACCCGCTTATCGCTGCCCACAACCCACAATCCACAACCCAGAACCCGCATATCGCTGCCCAGAACCCACAACCCACAACCCAGAACCCGCTGACCGCTGCCACGGACCTCCTCACCACCATCGCCGCCCGCATCCAGCCCGCCGCGGTGCTGCGCGGCGAGTTCGTGCAGGAGCGCACGCTGGTGGGCTTCGCCAAACCGCTGCGCTCCACCGGGCGCTTCGTGGCGGCGCGCGGGCGCGGGGTGCTGTGGATCACGCAATCGCCGTTTCCGGGAGAACTGGTGATCACCGAGGGCGCGATCCGCGAGCGGGTGGACGGCAGCGAGAGCGTGGTCGTCGATGCCAGCCGGGAACCTGCGCTGCAGCAAATCAATCGCGTGCTGCTGGCGCTGCTGCAGGGCGATCTCGCCACCCTGCGCGAGCAGTTCAGCGTGGCTGGCCAGGACGATTCCCAAGGTTGGGCGCTGACGCTGACGCCGCAGCCGCCGTTGAGCGAGGCCATCGGCCTGGTCGAACTGGCCGGAAACAGCCAGGTCGAAGTGGTCAGCATCCGTGAGCACAACGGCGATCTCAGCCGGGTCGAGTTCCATGCGCTGTCCGGCGGCGACGCGCTGACCGCCGACGAAGCGGCGCGCCTTGACTGAATCCGCGCCGCCGCGCCGCCACTGGCTCGCCTGGGCCTGGGCGCTGCTGGTGCTGGGTTGTGCGGCGCACCTGGCGCTGGTCGGATCGCGCGGCGAGTGGCCGGTCGACACCGACGTGATGGCGCTGCTACCGCAGGACACGCGCCACCCCGCGGCCGAACAGGCGCTGGCGCGCTTGAGCGATGCCGCCTCGCGACGGGTGGTCGTGGTCCTGGCCGCCGACGACTTTGCCCGCGTGCGCGCGGCGGCCAGCGAGATCCAGGTGTTACTCGCGGGCAGCGACAGCCCACTGCAGGCGGCGGCGGGCAACACCGGCGCCAGCCGCGAGTTGATCGAGTTCTACGCGCCCTGGCGCGACCGTCTGCTCGCCCGCAGCGACCGCGAGCGCCTGGCGCAGCAGAGTCCCGAGCAGATCGCGCGGGCCGCGGTGCAGCGGCTGTATCGCCCGGGGCCGGGCATGCGGGCGCTCGGGCCGCTGGAGGATCCGCTCGACAGCTACGCCGCCTGGCTCGCCGAGCGCGCCGGCGCCACCCGCTTGCGCCCGCGCGAAGGCTGGCTGTGGCAGCAGGCCGATGGGCACGAGTTGATCGTGCTGCCCTTCGAACTGCGCGCCACCGCGCTCAGCGTCGCGGCGCTGCAGCAGTTGCAGCCGCGCCTCACCGCCGCGCGCGCCGCGGCGGCGGCCCAGGGCGTGGAGATGCTCAGCGCCGGCGTGCCGGTGCATGCCGCCGCCGCCGCGCTGCAGGCCGAGCGCGAGATGAGCCTGATCGGTGCCGGCGCGGCGCTCGGGATCGTGGTGCTGATGCTGCTGTGTTTCCGCCGCCTGCGGCCGATGCTGCTGGTGCTGGGATCGGTGGGTGTCGGCCTGCTGGTCGCGCTGTCGCTCTGCCTGTTGCTGTTCGAGCGCGTGCACCTGCTGACGCTGGTGTTCGGCGCCAGCCTGGTCGGCGTCGCCGAGGACTACGCCATCCACTGGCTCAGCGCGCGGGCGCTGGCGCCGCCCGGCGAGGCCGAGCGCACGACGCGCGCGCTGGTGCCCGGGCTGTGGCTGGCCTTCGCCACCTCCGCGCTCGGCTACCTGGCGCTGGCGCTGGCGCCTTTCCCCGGCTTGCAGCAGATGGCGCTGTTCTCGATCGCAGGACTCGCCGGCGCGCTGGTCTCGGTGCTGCTGTGGATGCCGCAGCTGGTCGGCCGCGAACCGACGGCCACCGCGATCAGCGTGTGGCTGGCCGGCTCCTTCCGCCGCTGGCCCCGGCTGCGCGCCACGCCGACATCGCTCGGCATCCTCGGGCTGCTGCTCCTGCTGGCGTCAGCCGGCGCCGCGCGCCTGCGCAGCAGCGACGATTTGCGCGCGCTGCAATCCTCGCCGCCGGCGCTGGTTGCGGAGCAGGCGCGCATCGGCGCGTGGCTGGCCGAGCCCAGCCCGGTGCAGTTCTACCTGGTACAGGGGCGCGACCACGCCGAACTGTTGGCGCGCGAGGAAGCGCTGGTCGTGAAGCTGGACGCGCTGCGGCAGGAGGGCTTCATCGACGGTCATCGTGCGCTGTCCGACTGGGTCCCTTCGCCCACCCGGCAGGCGCAGGACCGCACCTTGTGGCAACCCGCGGCTGGCGCTGCGCGCGCCGCCATCGCAGCCGAGCTGGGCGGCAGCGGCGCAGCCGCGAGGCCGCTGGCCGACGCTCCGCTGACTCTCGACGAATGGCTCGCCAGCCCGGCGGCGCTGGCGCTCCGCCCGCTGTACCTCGGCCAGCTCGACGGCGCGTTCCAGAGCGTGGTCCAGGTCCATGGGCTCGACTCGGCGGCACAGCTGCCGCGCCTCGCTGCCCAGGCCCAGGCGCTGCCGGGCGTAACCTGGGTCGATCGCATCGGCGACTATTCGCGGCTGCTGCGCGAGTACCGGATCGCCATGATCCAGGTGCTCGGCGCCAGCATCGTGCTGGTCGCGGTCCTGCTGGCCTGGCGCTACCGACGCCAGGCCTGGCGGGTTTTGCTGCCGACGCTGGTCGCGATGCTCGCGGTGCTGGCCTGGCTCGGCTGGCGCGGCGAGCCGCTGCAACTGTTCCACGTGCTCGGCCTGATCGTGCTGCTCGGCATGGCCGACGACTACGGCATCTTCCTGCTCGAAGCGGATGCCGCCGGACCCGCGTGGCTCGGCGTGGTGCTCGGCGCGGTCAACACCCTGCTGGCCTTCGGCCTGCTCGCCTTCTCGGGCACGCCGGCGCTGGCGGCTTTCGGGTTGACGCTGCTGATCGGAATTGCCGTGGCCTGGTTGCTGGCGCCAACCGTGGCGCCCACTCCGCAGCGCCCGGGTTGATCGCACGACCGTGCTCCGGGCGGGCATCCAAGGCATCATCCTCACCCCGAATTCACACGCGCGCCGTCCATGACCCTGCCCCGGATCGACACCGAGTCCCTGATCATCGGCGCAGGTCCCTCGGGCGCGGTGGCGGCGGCAATGCTGCGGCGGGCCGGTCGCGAGGTGCTGGTGCTGGAGCGCGAGTCCTTCCCGCGCTTCTCGATCGGCGAGAGCCTGTTGCCGCAGAGCATGCAGTACATCGAGGAGGCCGGCCTGCTGCGCGACGTGGTCGAGGCCGGCTTCCAGTTCAAGAACGGCGCCAGCTTCGTCTGGGGCGAGCGCCAGACCGCCTTCGATTTCCGCGACAAGTTCTCCCAAGGCTGGGGCACCACCTACCAGGTGCAACGTGCGCGCTTCGACCAGGTGCTGGCGGATGGCGCCGCGCGGATGGGCGCCGACGTGCGCTATCGCCATGAGGTGCTGGCGCTGGCGCCCGCGCGCGGCGCCTCGCTGGCGCGCGTGCGTGGGCCCGACGGCAGCGAGTTCGAGGTGGCAGCGCGCTTCGTGCTGGATGCCAGTGGATTCGGCCGCACCCTACCGCGGTTACTGGGCCTGGAGCGCCCGAGCGACTTCCCGGCGCGCGGCGCGATCTTCACCCACATCCGCGACGGCGTGATGCCGGGCGCCTTCGACCGCGACAAGATCCGCATCACGGTGCACCCGCGCCATGTGGATGTGTGGTACTGGCTGATCCCCTTCTCGGACGGCCGATGCTCGATCGGCGTGGTTGCCCGCCGCGAGTTCCTCGAACAGTACGCCGGCAGCGAAACCGAACGCCTGCGCGCGCTGGTCGATGAGGATCCCGCGTTGCGCGCCCTGCTCGCCAACGCCGGATGGGACACGCCCGCGCGCCAGATCGTCGGCTACGCGAGCAATGTGTCCGCGCTGTGGGGACCGGGCTATGCCCTGCTCGGCAACGCCGGCGAGTTCCTCGACCCGGTGTTCTCCTCCGGCGTGACCATCGCGGTGAAGTCCGCCAGCCTCGCGGTGGCGGCGATCCGACGCGAGATCGCGGGCGAGACGGTGGATTGGGAAGCGGATTACGCGCGTCCGCTGCGCGCGGGTGTCGATTGCTTCCGCGCCTTCGTCGAAGCCTGGTACGCCGGCAGCTTCCAGAAAATCATCTTCCACGAACCGCAGCAGGCGGCGATCCGGCGGATGATCTCGTCGATCCTCGCCGGCTACGCCTGGGACAGCGCCAATCCCTATGTGGCCGAGCCGCAACGCCGGCTGCGGGTGCTCGAGGGCCTGTGCGAATGAGGGGGCCGACGCTGCTGGCCGCCACCCTGCTGCTTGCGGCCTGTGCAAACGCGCCGCGCCGGCCGTCGCCATCGCCGGCCCTGCGCCTGGCGCCGGCCGCGCTCGATGCCAGGCTGTCGCTGCAGCAGCGATTGACGGTCAGCCAAGGCGCGCGCGTCCAGCGCGCGGACGCGCTGCTGGAAGTCGATCGCGACGCCCTGCGCCTGGTTCTGCTGGTGGGACCCAGGCGCATGCTGACGCTGGTGTTCGACGGCGAGTCCATCGTGCAACAGCGCGATCCGGCCCTGCCCGAGGCCCTGGCGGGCGAGCGCTTCGTCGACGACATCCAGCTGGCCTACTGGCCCGCGGCGGCGATCCGCGCGGCCCTGCCGCCGGGATGGACTCTCGACGAATCGCCGCTGCGACGCACCCTGCGCCAGGCTGGCGCGGCGGCCGTCGAAGTGCGCTATTCGCAAACGCCGCGCTGGCTCGGGCACATCGAGATCCACCACCTGGGCCAGGACTACCGGCTCGCCATCGATTCGGCGGCGCAGCCATGAGCGCGCAGGTCTACCTGCACGGACTCGGGCTGGTGTGCGCGCTGGGCGCGGATGCCGCGAGTGCCCGACAGGGCTTGCTGCGCAGCGATACGCCCGGCGGTGTCGCGCCGACCGAGGCCTGCAGCCCCGGCCGCAGCCTGCACCTGGGCGTGGCTGCCGGCGCGTGGCGCGCACGCGAGGACTGGCCGCTGCCGCTGCGCAGCCGCAACAACGCCTTGCTCGATGGCGCGCTGGCAGGGCTGCAGCCAACCCTGGCGTGCGCGTTGCCAGGGGTGGATCCGGCGCGCGTAGGCGTGGTCATCGGCAGCAGCACCTCGGGGATCGCCGAGGGCGAGGACGCAGTGGCGGCGCTGGTGCGCGAGGGGCGGATGCCGCGCGGATTTCACTTCGGGCAGCAGGATTTGTCTTCGGCCGCGCGCTTCGTTGCGGCGCAAACCGGCGCGCGCGGGCCAGCGATGACTGTGTCGACCGCGTGCTCTTCCGGCGCGAAGGCGCTGGCGAGCGCCGCGCGCTGGCTGCGTACCGGCCTGTGCGACGCGGTCATCGCCGGCGGCGCAGACAGCCTGTGCGCCTTCACCGTGGCCGGTTTCGCCGCGCTGGAATCGGTCAGCGCCGAGCGCTGCAACCCGTCCAGCCGCAACCGCCGCGGCATCAACATCGGCGAAGGCGCCGCACTGTTCCTGCTGACGCGCAAGCCGGGCCCGGTGCGCCTGTCGGGCTGGGGCGAGAGCTCGGACGCGCACCATATCTCGGCGCCCGAGCCGCAGGGACGCGGGGCGGAAGCGGCGATGCGCGAGGCGCTCCGGCGCGCTGGCCTGGCGGCGGAGGACATCGATTACATCAACCTGCACGGCACCGCGACCGCGCACAACGACCTGGCCGAGAGCCTCGCCGTGCAGCGGGTCTTCGGCGAACGCCCGTGGTGCAGTTCGACCAAGCCACTGACCGGACACGCGCTCGGCGCCGCCGGCGCGATCGAGGCGGGCTTCTGCTGGATGCTGCTGCAGGACAATCCGGACGGCCGGCTACCGCCGCACTGGTGGGACGGCGCGGCCGACCCGGCGCTCGCGCCGCTGCGCCTGGTGCCGCCGGGCGCGCGCCTGGGGCGCGCACCGCGCCATCTGCTCAGCAACTCCTTCGCCTTCGGCGGCAACAACGCCTGCCTGCTGCTGTCCGCGGAATAGCCATGCGCGCCTGCGAGATCCCGATTGTCGAGCTTTTGCCGCATGCGCCACCGATGGTGTTGCTGGACCGCGTCGTCGACGCCGCCGACGAGCACCTGACCGCCTCCGTCACCCTGCGCAGCGACTCCGAGTTCTGCCGCGAGGGCCGCGTCGGCGCCTGGGTCGGCATCGAATACATGGCCCAGGCCGTCGCCGCCTGGTCGGGCTGGCAGGCCCGCCTGCGCGGGGAGCCGGTCAAGGTCGGCTTCCTGCTCGGCACCCGACGCTACGACGCCCTGCGCCCCGAGTTTCTGGTCGGCGAGACCCTGCTGGTATTCGTCGAGCGCGAATTCCAGGCCGACAACGGCCTCGCCCGCTTCCGCGCCGAGATCCGCTGCGGCGAGGAGCTGTGCGCGCAGGCCAGCATCAGCGTGTACGAGCCGGCCGGGGCCGGTTAAACGCGGAGACGCAGAGGGCGCGGAGAAAAGCGCCGAGAAGGCAGGAGGGTTCGGCGGCCGGAAACGGGTTGTCTCGCGGGCCGGACAAAGAGCAGGACGCAGAGAACGCAGAGGAGAAGCAGAGAGATCACAGAGGGAGCGGGCCATTCCTGTGCCCGCTGGAACGTCGTTCTTTGCCTTCTCCGCGATCTCTCTGCCTTTCCTCTGCGCTCTCTGCGTCCTGCTTCGTCCTCGGTCCCCGGCGATGCCCGACCGTGCCCTGCCGCACCCTCTGCTGCTCTTCTCCGCGCTCTCTGCGTCTCCGCGTTTAACCGGCATCGATCGCGCGCTGACCGGCATCCTCATTCGTCGCAGTCGTGAATAATGCGTGGACCTTTCCCTGCCTGCCGCACCATGCCCCAACGCCCATCCGTCCTCGTCACCGGTTCCTCGCGCGGTATCGGGCGCGCGATCGCCTTGCGCCTGGCGCGCGATGGCTACGATCCGGTGCTGCATTGCCGCTCGCGCATCGACGAGGCCGCGGCGGTGGCGGCCGAAATCGCCGGGCTGGGCGGGCGCAGCCGGATCCTGATCTTCGATGTGGCCGATCGCGCCGCCACGGCGCACTCGCTGCATGCCGACATCGAGGCCCACGGCTGCTACTACGGGGTGGTCTGCAACGCCGGCATCACGCGCGACAACGCCTTCCCGGCAATGCCGGGCAGCGACTGGGATGCGGTGATCCACACCAACCTGGACGCCTTCTACAACGTGCTGCACCCGCTGGTGATGCCGCTGGTGCGCCGGCGCGCGCCGGGGCGCATCGTGACCCTGGCCTCGGTGTCGGGGCAGATGGGCAATCGCGGCCAGGTCAACTACAGCGCCGCCAAGGCCGGCGTCATCGGCGCCACCAAGGCGCTGGCGGTGGAACTGGCCAAGCGCCAGATCACGGTCAATTGCGTCGCACCCGGGGTGATCGAGTCCGACATGATCACGCCCGAGATTCTCGAGCACGCGCTGCCGATCATCCCGGCACAGCGCGCCGGCAAGCCGGAGGAAGTCGCCGCGCTGGTCAGTTTCCTTCTGTCGCCTGATGCGGCATACATCACCCGCCAGGTCATCGCGGTCAACGGCGGGATGTATTCATGAAGCGCGTGGTCATCAGTGGCATCGGCGGCATCAGTCCGCTCGGCAACGACTGGCCGACGATCGCCGCGCGCCTGCGCGAGGTGCGCAATGCGGTGGCGCGGGTGCCGGACTGGGAACCCTACGACGGGCTCAACACCAAGCTCGGCGCGGCGGCCGCGGATTTCGAACTCCCGGCGCACTACAACCGCAAGACCATGCGCGCGATGGGCCGCGTGGCGCTGCTCGCCACCCGCAGCGCCGAGCTGGCGCTGGAGGACGCCGGCCTGCTCGGCGATCCCCTGCTCAAGAGCGGCCGCGTGGGCATCTCCTACGGCTCCTCGGCGGGCTCGCCCAAGGCGATCGGGGACTTCGGCCGGATGCTGCAGAACAAGTCCACCGAGGGCATCAACGCCACCACCTACATCCGCATGATGAGCCACACCACGGTGGCCAACATCAGCGTGTTCTTCGGCATCTGCGGGCGGGTGATCACCACGTCCAGCGCCTGCACCTCGTCGAGCCAGGGCATCGGCTATGCCTATGAGGCGATCCGCCAGGGCAAGCAAGTGGCGATGGTCGCCGGCGGCGCGGAGGAGCTCGACCCCACCGCGGCGGCGGTGTTCGACACCCTGTTCGCCACCAGCACGCGCAATGACACGCCGCAGGCCACGCCACGCCCTTTCGACGCCGAGCGCGACGGCCTGGTGCTCGGCGAAGGCGGCTGCACCTTCATCCTGGAGGAACGCGAGCACGCGCTGGCGCGCGGCGCGAAGGTCTACGCCGAGATCATCGGCTACGGCACCAACTGCGATGGCTTGCACGTCACCCAGCCCAATCCGGACACCATGCAGGTCGCGATGCGCCTGGCGCTGGACGATGCCGGCCTGACGCCGGAAGAGATCGGCTACGTCAACGCGCATGGCACCGCCACCGACCATGGCGATGTCGCGGAATCCCAGGCCACCGCCGGCCTGTTCGGCCCGCGCATGCCGATCAGCTCGCTCAAGAGCTACATGGGCCACACGCTCGGCGCCTGCGGCGCGCTGGAAGCGTGGATGACGGTGATGATGATGAACGAGGGCTGGTTCGCGCCCACCGCCAACCTCCAGCGCATCGACCCGCGCTGCGCCGAGCTCGATTACATCCGCGACCGACCGCGGGTGCTCGATACCGAGTTTGTCATGAGCAACAACTTCGCATTCGGCGGAATCAACACCTCGCTGGTGTTCCGGCGCGTCTGAGGCGGCGCGGATTGCGGGCGGTGACTGCCGCCTGCCGCGCCTTGCCACCCCGGTGCGGCTGCGGCAACATCGGGTTACACACGGTTGCAGCGCTTGCACCCGGTATTCACTCAAGACAGCACGGAGCCAGGGCCATGAACAAAGCCATCCTGATCGTCGCGGCAACCTGGGCTTGTGCCCTGGCCGGACAGGCGCAGGCGCGCGACACCCGCCTGCTGCTGCCGGTCGATGACGCCATCAAGCAGGGCCGCAGCGAGGGCATCATCGGCGACGACATCGCCTTCCGCTTCGGCAACGGCAACCGCGGCGGGCACGCCAAGACCATCGGCACCGAGGTCGCCAACCGCAAGACCAATGCACTCAACAAGAGCGATGTGGAGGCCTGCAACTGGGTCTTCCTGTCCTCCCTCAAGGCGCTGCAGGAAGGTGCCCGCGGGGTCAATGCCAAGGCCGTGGTCGAGATCGTCAGCTATTACAAGAAGCGCGAGTTCTCCAGTGCCACCGAATTCGAGTGCCATGTCGGCACCCTGATGGCGGGTGTGGCGCTGAAGGGCAGTTACGCGAAGTAGCCGGACAGCTCATGTTCGAATCCGCCGAAGTCGGCCATCGCATCGGCAAAGTTGAATACGCGCGCCAGGAACCGCTGCTGCGCGAAGCTTTGCTGAAGGCGCAATACCGCCTGCTCGAGGACGCGAGCTTCCCGGTGGTGATCGTCATCGGCGGGGTCGATGGCGCCGGCAAGGGCGAGACCGTCAACCTGCTCAACGAGTGGATGGACCCGCGCCACATCGTCACCCGCGCCTTCGGCACACCCACCGACGAGGAAGCGCAGCGGCCACCAATGTGGCGTTTCTGGCGCGCGCTGCCGCCGAAGGGGCGCATCGGCATCCTGTTCGGGTCCTGGTACACCGAGCCGATCGTGCGCCGCGCCGAGGGTGAGATCGGCAAGTCGGAGTTGGTCGAACACATCGAGCAGATCCGCCACTTCGAACGCATGCTGGTCGCCGAAGGCGCGCTGGTGCTGAAGTTCTGGTTCCACCTGTCGCACGCTGCGCAGAAGAAGCGCCTGCAGGCTTTGTCCGATGACCCGGACACGCGCTGGCGCGTGACCGACACCGACTGGCACCGCTTCCGCCGTTACCAGCGCTATCGCAAGGTGTCCGAACTGACCCTGCGCGAGACCAGCACTGGCGATGCGCCGTGGGTGATCGTCGAGGGTCACGATCCGGGCTACCGCTCGCTGACCGTCGGCCAGCACCTGCTCGACGCACTGAATGAGCGACTGGCGCATCCGGCGCCGAAGCTCACCGCAGCGCCCGCTCCACTGTCGCCGCAGCTCGACCCGCGCAATGTGCTGAATGCGCTCGACTACACGAAATCGCTGGCACGCAAGGCCTACAAGCGGCAACTGGAGAAGTACCAGGGCCGGCTCAACCTGCTGACCCGCGACCGCGCCTTCCGCGGGCGCTCGCTGATCGTGGTGTTCGAAGGCCAGGACGCCGCCGGCAAGGGCAGCAGCATCCGGCGCATCACCGGGGCGCTCGACGCGCGGCACTACCAGGTGATCCCGATCGCCGCGCCGACCCAGGAGGAACGCGCGCAACCCTACCTGTGGCGCTTCTGGCGCCATTTGCCGCTGCGCGGGCGAGTCACGATCTTCGACCGCTCGTGGTACGGACGGGTGCTGGTCGAGCGGGTCGAAGGCTATTGCGCCGAGGCCGACTGGATGCGCGCCTATCACGAGATCAACGAGTTCGAGGAACAGCTGGCGCGCAGCGGCGCGATCGTCGTCAAGTTCTGGCTCGCGATCACGCCGGAAGAGCAGCTCAAGCGCTTCAACGCGCGTGCGGAGATTCCGTTCAAGAGCTTCAAGATCACAAGCGAGGACTGGCGCAACCGCGACCGCTGGGGCGCCTACGAACAGGCGGTGTGCGACATGGTCGAGCGCACCAGCACCGACACCGCGCCCTGGCACCTGATTCCGGCCAACGACAAGCTGCACGCGCGCATCGCGATCCTCAAGCGCCTGTGCGCCGCGATTGAGGCCGGCGACTGACGCGCTCTGCCCTGACGCTGCGGGCTGCGCTATGTTGCGGGCTCCTTCCCGACGGGTATCGACGCGATGGCGCTGCGGCAACTGATCCTATGGACGGCGCTGCTGGCGCCGACAGCGCCGGCACTGGCGGCCGACAAGCCGGTCGACCCGCGCTGCGGCACCACCTTGGAACGCGGATTCGTCGATGTCTACCGTGATGCCGACAGCGGCCGCGTGCTGATCGGCGTGCACCAGCTGGACACCCCGTTCCTGCTGGTGACCTCGCTGCCCGGCGGCCTGGGGTCGAATGATGTCGGACTCGATCGTGGCCAGGTCGGGCGCCAGCAGATGGCGCATTTCCGCCGCGTGGGCGGGCGCCTGCTGCTGGTCGCGGACAACACGCGTTTCGTCGCCGACTCCGCCGATGAGGACGAGCGCCGCGCCGCGACCGATGCCTTCGCGCCCTCGGTCCTGTGGGCCGGGAGCATCCTCGCGCGTCCGCCCAAACCCGGCTGCAAAGCGCACTGGAAGACGCGCGACGACGACGCGCTGCTGTTCGACGCCGGCAGCCTGCTGACCGCCGACCTGCACGGCATCGCCCCGGCGATGGGCGGCGGTCCGGGCATCGCCGGGGCGCTGAAGGCCGCCGGCCAGGGCGACTACGCGCTGGATCCGGCGCGCAGCGCGGTGCTGCCCGAGGCCGCGCGCAGCTTCCCCGACAACAGCGAGTTCGAGGCGCTGCTGACCTTCGCCGGCGAGGGCGCGGGCGAATTCGTGAACCAGGTCGCGGTGGATGCCTCGGCGCTGTCGCTGCGCCAGCACCTGTCCTTCGTGCGCCTGCCGCCGCCGGGCTACGTCCCGCGCGCCTACCACCCGGCCTCGGGCGGTTTCAGCATCGGTCAGTTCGACTTCGCGCAGCCGCTCGGCGCCAGTCTGGACGTGCGCCGGCAAGTCCGTTTCCGGCTGGAACTGGATGCCGCCGGCAAGGTGGTCAAGCCGATCGTCTTCCACCTCGACCGCGGCACCCCCGAGCCGGTACGCGCGGCCCTGCTGGACGGCGCACGCTGGTGGTCGCGCGCCTTCGACGAGGCCGGTTTTCCGGGCGGCTTCCACGTGGAACTGATGCCGGAGGGCGCCGATCCGATGGACATCCGCTACAACACGATCACCTGGACCCACCGCGCCACGCGCGGATGGTCCTATGGCCTGGTGATCACCGACCCGCGCACCGGCGAGATCATCAAGGGCGCGGTCAACCTGGGCTCGCAGCGCGTGCGCCAGGACATCCTGATCGCCGAAGCATTGCTCGCGCCGTACGACAAGCCAGACGCCGACGCGCGCCGCGAGGAAGCGCTCAAGATGGCGCTCGCGCGCCTGCGCCAGCTGTCCGCGCACGAGGTGGGCCACACGCTCGGCTTCAACCACAACTTCGCCGCCAGCCGCACGGGCAACGGCTCGGTGATGGACTATCCGCACCCGCTGATCGCACTCGACGAGCGTGGCACGCCGCGGCTGGCGGATGCCTATGGTGTCGGCGTCGGCGACTGGGATCTGTACCTGGTCCGGCACGCCTATGCGGACCTCGATGACGCAGGGCTCTCGCAGCTGCGGGCGCAGATCGCCCAAGCGGGATTCGAGTACGCCGACGACGCCGATGCGCGCGGCGTCGGCGACGCCCACGCGGCCGGCGCCACCTGGGACCTGGCCGGCATGGATGCACTCGCCGGCTTCGACCGCATCGCCGAGGCGCGCGCCCACGCGCTCGCGCACTTCACGCGCGGCGTCGTGCCGCCGGCGCGCCAGCACGGAGAACTGGAAGCACGCCTGGTGCCGGTGTACCTGCTGCATCGCTACCAGGTCGACGCGCTCGCGCACCTGCTCGGCGGTGTGCGCTACCGGCATGCGCAGGCAGGCGACGGGCTCACCGGCACGGAAATGGTCGATGCGGCCGCCCAGCGCGCCGCGCGCGATCGCCTGCTCGGCACGCTGTCCGCGCAATTCCTCGCGATTCCACCCGCAGTGCTCGACCTGCTTTCGCCGCCTGGCGCGGACTACCGCCGCGACCGCGAGTACTTCGCCGGCCGCGCGGGCCAGCCCTTCGACCCTCTCGCCGCTGCCGACGCCGCCGCCACGTTGACGCTGCAGGCCCTGCTCGCGCCGCCGCGGCTGCATCGCCTCGCGCTGCAGCATGCGCGCGATCCGGCACAGCCTGGCCTGCGCGAAAGCCTGGATGCGCTGCTCACGGCCACCTGGAAGGCGCCGGCCGCGTCCGATGCACGCATGCGCCAGATCCAGCGCAGCGTCGCCTGGGTGACCCTCGACGCGCTGCTGGCCACGCACAATGGCGGAGCCCCGGTGCCCGATGCGAAACTCGCGCTGCATCCGGTGGTGGCAGCCGATGTGCGCGCGGCGCTCGTGGCGCTGCAGGCGTGGGCGCAGGCGCGGGCTGGCGAAGACGCCGACTGCGCCGCAGCCTCGGACCGCATCGCTCGCTTTCTCGCCGACCCGGCCTCGGTGCCCCTGCGCCCGCTGCCGCCGGCCCCACCCGGGGCACCGATCTGAACCGCGTTCCCGGAACAAGATTTCGCCGATGGACATCCTGCGCACCCCCGACGAGTGCTTCGTCGACCTGCCACAGTTCCCCTGGGCGCCGAACTACGTCGAGATCGACGCCGGCGTCGACGCCACCCGCTTGCGCATGCATCACGTGGATGCCGGCCCGCGCGATGCACCGCCGGTGCTGATGCTGCACGGCGAGCCGTCGTGGTCCTACCTGTACCGCAAGATGATCCCGGTGGTCGCTGCAGCCGGACACCGCGTCGTCGCACCCGATCTCGTCGGCTTCGGTCGCTCGGACAAACCCGCGGCGATCGCCGACTACAGCTACCAGCGCCACGTGGACTGGCTCGCCGCCTTCGTCGAGTCGCTGGACCTGCGCGACATCACGCTGGTCTGCCAGGACTGGGGCGGACTGCTCGGCCTGCGCCTGGTCGCGCAGATGCCCGAGCGCTTCGCGCGCGTGCTCGCCGCCAACACTTTCCTGCCGACGGGTGACAGCGCACCGGGCAAGGCCTTCCTCGACTGGCGCGCCTACTCGCAGAGCGTGCCGGTATTCCCCACCGGCCAGATCGTCGCGCGCGGCTGCGTGCAGCCATTGACCGCCGCCGAGCAGGCCGCCTACGACGCGCCCTTCCCGGACGAGCGCTACAAGGCCGGCGCGCGCGCCTTTCCGCTACTGGTGCCGGCCGCGCCCGACGACCCGGCGGCGCAACCCAACCGCGAGGCCTGGGCGCGTTTGATGCAGTTCGAGCGGCCCTTCCTGACCGCCTTCAGCGACCGCGACCCGATCACCCGCGGCGCCGACGCGATCCTGCAGAAACTGATTCCGGGCGCGCGCAGCCAGCCGCACACCACGCTCGCCGGCGGCGGGCACTTCCTGCAGGAAGATGTCGGCGAGGAACTGGCTGGGCTGTTGGTACGCTTCATCGCCGCCTGAGTCGCG
This sequence comes from Rhodanobacteraceae bacterium, assembly GCA_016713135.1. NCBI lineage: Bacteria > Pseudomonadati > Pseudomonadota > Gammaproteobacteria > Lysobacterales > Rhodanobacteraceae > Rhodanobacteraceae bacterium. Next base: position 728,131 of record JADJPR010000023.1, read on the forward strand.
CTGTTCGCGAGACCGCAGTCTCGGCTGGCCCGGGTGCCGGACCCACGGATCAAGCCGGGCGTTTGGCGTGCACGCTCCATTTCTGAAAGGCAAGGCCTTCGAGCACGAGTTCCAGATCATGTTCGAAATACACGGTCAGTGTGCTGAACTCCTCAGTCTCGTAATTCACGCCGATCACGGGATTTTCGAGCAGCCTGCCGAGCTCCGGCAGCCGGCAAGTCCTGAAACACACGAATTGAATCAAGGCGTAGCTGCCGTCGGCGAGCGTCCACTCGGTGACGATTCCGGACACCCATTCCCGCAACAGGCGAATACCGGAGAAATGCGCGCCGACCAGATCCTCGAAGGAGGTCAATCCGCTGCGCTTGGCCCCGCGTTTCAGGTCGCGATTGTCGAATCCGGCGTCCTGCGGGTCTGCACACACCATGTCCTGGTCGTGGAACCAGTCCACGATGTCGCGAATCGGGGACTCGTCGGTCACGCCGTGCAGCGACCAGGACAGGAATCCGGGGGTCAGCGTCAGTTCGCCGAGTCCAAAGTTGGCCACGCGTCCCTGCATCGGGTCGCCTTCGATAGTGGAACCCGGGTGTGCCTCCAGCAGCTTCGCGAGGAGCTTCTTGCGCGCGCGGATGCTGGCGGGCGTCGGCACGAAGTCACTCGACCGCACCTCTTCGATCGACAGCTTGCGCGGGAGGAAGAACAGGTCGAGGGCCATGTGCGTCCTTGATAGGGGAAACCGCGACACTAGTGTGGTGTTCCGTAATTAAGTTGAAGAAATTTCCGATGAATTTTGCGGCGAGGCAAGGCGAGAGGAGGAGTCATAGCAGTTGGCGCGACGAGCAACGCGCGGCGCAAAGGGCGGAAATAATTCAAGGTAATTGCGGAACACCACACTAGCCCGGATGTTTCATGAAGTCGCGTGGAAATGGATCGACTTCTATGTTGTGACACGGGAATCGCCGTGTTTTGCGCGCTCTCGGACCGGACGCACCATTTCCTCGCTCACGCGGCCCTCGCTCGTTCTTTGCGCCGGACTCATCGTTGCTCGTCGTCGCAATGGAACAACCATTCCTCCTCCTCGCGCCTCGATCCCGGCGCAAAGCCCTTCGCGATCATCCGCGTGCCTTCATGAAACATCCGGGCTAGATGTTATGGCAGGCAAGTATCCAGCGGCGTTCTCAGGGGCATTACCGAGGCACGGGATGGTCGCAACGCTGCTCCGCGCGCGCACCAAGACCCGACGCCGGGGCGCTGCAGCAAAGGCTGGCACTGCGCTCGGCCAGCGCATCGCGATCTGGAGGATCCGGCGTCGGTGAAACTGCGCCCGCTGCCGATGGTGCCGCCAGGGGCGCCGATTCGAGCCGCAGCTCCAGACCGGGCGCGCGCGCAGACAGCACGGATTGACCCGCATCAAGGCAAGGAGGCGACACCGGTCCAAGCTGGAAGCATCGGGCAAGTCGCGGGTGCCTCGGCACTCGCGAGACGCTCTCCAGCATGGGAGTCCGGGTCATGCTCAAGCGATTCGTGTCGTTCGGCCTTGCGTTGGCGTTGCTGCCTGGCGGCGCAGCTGCCGCCACCTTTACGGTCACCAGCACCGCGGCGAGTGGCGCCGGGAGCCTGGAGACGATGATCGTGGCCGCCAACGGCGCGCCTGGCACCGACACCATCAACTTCGGCATCCCCGGGACAGGCATCAAGACGCTGCTGGCACCGCCTGGTGGCTACACGACGATCAGCGAGAGCCTGATCATCGACGGTGGAACCCAGGCCGGGGCGGCGCTCAACACGCTGCCGAACGACGCGACCAATGCGGTGATCCGGATCGAGATCGACGCCAGCGCGGTGACCACGCCGTTTTCGCGGGTGTTCGCGGTCGACACCGGCACCGCAATCTTTCGCAGCCTGGCACTGAAGAACCTCGCCAACAACGTCTGGGGCATCCGCCAGGGCAGCGCGGCGGGCAACCTGGCGGTGTACGGTTGCTTCCTGGGCACCGACGCCAGCGGCAATAACGATCTCTCGTCGGGCAATGCGATCGAGGTCGCCGCCAACGCCAACATCGGCAGCAGCAATCCGGCTGATCGCAACCTGATTTCGGGCAATTTCTTCGCGCTGGTGATCCAACCCACGTCGGCCGCCGCATTCATCCAGGGCAACCTGTTCGGCACGAATGCCGGCGGCAGCGCTTCGCTGCCCAATGCCCGGGCCATCGACGTCAGCGCCGGCTCCTCCAGTGCTCACATGATCGGCGGGATCGGCGCATCCGACGGCAACCGTATCGTGGGATCCACCCTGAGCTCGCTGCGGCTCTACGGCGGCAGCACCACCACCTGGCTGCGTAACCGCATTTACGCCAACGAGGGGCTCGGCGTCGACATCGGCGGCGACGGCATCGACGCGAACGATCCTGGCGACGGCGACAGCGGCCCGAACGGCCGCGAAAACGCGCCAGTGATGTATTCCGCTCACATCACCGGGGGCGTCCTGCGGCTCAATGGAAGCCTGGATGGCGACTTCACTGGCGGCGCCAAGCGGATCGAGTTTTACGCCAGCGCGCTGGCGGATCAGAGCGGCTATGGCGAGGGCGATGTGTTCCTCGGCGCCGGCACGTTGTTCCCCGGCGCGTCGGTCAGCGTCCTCGAGTTCAAGACCGCGATCACGCCGGCCAGCATGCCCGCGCTGCCCTTCGTGGTCTCGGCCATCGTCACCTCGGCGCAAGGCGCCAGCTCCGAGTTCTCCAACGTGGTCAGCGCCTTCGATGCCGGCACCCTGCACACGGTCGTCAACACCGCGGACTCGGGTGCCGGCTCCTTGCGCCAGGCGTTGCTGGACGCGAACGCCAACCCGGGTCCCGACCTGATTCACTTCAACATCCCGGGGTCCGGCCCGCACACCATCGCACCCCTGTCGGGTCTGAATGCCCTCAACGACACCACGGTCATCGACGGCTATTCGCAACCAGGCGCGCTGCACAACACCACGGAGAGCGGCTGGAACGGGGCGATCAAGATCGTGATCGATGGCGCCACCGCGGGCGCGGTCGACGCCTTCCTGCTGAATGGCGGCAGCTCCCGCATCCACGGTCTGGCGATCGGCAACTACTTCGGAGTGGCGATCGGGCAGTTCGGCGGCGCTTCCCACCTGATCACCGGCAACCTGATCGGCACCGATGCCAGTGGCCTGCTCGACCGCGGGAATGGCATCGGCATCAGTGCCGGGAGTGTTCCGGGCGGGGCGATCGGCGGCTCGCGCGCCTATCAACGCAATGTGGTGTCCGGCAACGGTGCGGGGATCATCACCGGCGGCAGCAACGCCACGGTCTGGGGCAACTACGTGGGCGTGGCGGCCGACGGCGTCACCAGCCTGGGCAACGACGGCAGCGGCATCCTGGTGTCGGGCTCCGGCACGCGCGTGTACCAGAACCTGGTGCGCAACAATCTGGCTCGCGGTGTCAGTGTTGCCACCGATTCGGCGCGGGTCGAGATCCGCAACAACCGCATCTGGGGCAACGGGCTGCTGGGCATCGACCTCAACAACGACGGCGTCACGCCGAACGACGCGGACGACAGCGACACCGGTCCGAATCTGCGGCAGAACTATCCGGTGCTGACGCGCGCACGTTCGATCGACGGTGCCGGCACGCTGGTCGAAGGCACGCTGGATCGCCCGGCCACTGCCGGCGCGCTGAGTTATCTGCTTGAGTTTGCATCGAACGCGAGTTGCGATCCGTCCGGCTTCGGCGAAGGCGAAGCGCCATTCGCCACGCACGCACTGACGCTGGCGACGCCGGCGGACGAGAGCTTCAGCATCTGGCTCCCGGGATACGTCGCGCCACCGGGGCGAGCGATCACGGCAACGGCGACCGCGACCGATGGCATCGATGTCACCAGCGAGTACTCGCCGTGCGTCACCAGCACCCTGGTCGGCCAGACAGTGTTCGCCAACGGCTTCGAATGAGGGCCGACTCGCGCGCGGCGCCGGCCAGCCGGCGCCGCGTCGCGGGCGTATGATCCGCGCCGCAAGTGGCGCCTGCCCGGCGCCGCTGCGAGCGCAGCGAGGCCCGTCATGTCCGCCGTCCATCCCCTGCCCTGTCCCGAGGCCGCGCCGCAGTCGCTGCAGGCTTGGTTCGAGCGCTTCCGCGCCAACACCATCGGCATCGACCAGCCCTTCGACAGCCCCTACGGGCGCCAGCGCGTGATCTACGCCGACTGGATCGCCAGCGGCCGGATGTATGCGCCGATCGAGGAACTGATGCGCCACCGCATCGCGCCCTTCGTCGGCAACACGCACACCGAGACCAGCGAGACCGGCAGCACGATGACGCGCGCGTATCACCACGCGTTCAAGCTCATCAAGCGCCACGTCAACGCCTGTCGCGACGACGCGGTGGTCAGTTATGGCTCGGGCATGACCGCGGTGGTCAACAAGTTCCAGCGCATCCTGGGCCTGCGCGTGCACGAGAACTACCTGGCGCGGGTGACCCCGCCCGACCACGAGCGGCCGATCGTGTTCGTCACCCACATGGAGCACCACTCGAACCAGACCTCGTGGCTGGAAACCCTGTGCGAGGTGCGCGTGATCCCGGCCACCGACGACGGCCTGGTGGACCTCGCCGGCCTCGATGCACTGCTCGCCGAATACCGCGAACGCCCGGTCAAGATCGCCAGCGTGACCAGTTGTTCGAACGTCACCGGCATCATCACGCCCTACCACGACATCGCCGAGCGCATGCACCGGGCCGGCGGACTGTGCTTTGTCGATTTCGCCGCCAGCGCGCCCTACATCGACATCGACATGCACCCGGCCGGGCGCCCCGACGCGGGCCTGGACGCGATCTTCTTCTCGCCGCACAAATTCCTCGGCGGCCCGGGCACCGGCGGCATCCTGATCTTCAACAAGCGCCTGTACCGCAACCGCATCCCCGACAACCCGGGCGGCGGCACGGTCGATTGGACCAACCCCTGGGGCCAGCACAAATACGTGGACGACGTCGAGGCGCGCGAGGATGGCGGCACGCCCGGCTTCCTGCAGGCGATCCGCACCGCGCTGTGCATCCAGCTCAAGGAAGCGATGGGCACCGGGCGCATCCTCGCCCGCGAGCACGAGTTGCTGGACATCGTCTGGCCACAGCTGATGGCGATTCCCGGCCTGCATATCCTGGCGGCCAACCAGCGCCAGCGCATCGGCTGCATCAGCTTCTACATCGACGGCCTGCACTACAACCTGGCGGTCAAGCTGCTGAACGACCGCTACGGCATCCAGGTGCGCGGCGGCTGCTCCTGCGCCGGCACCTACGGCCATTATTTGCTGCACGTCAGCTATGAGCACAGCAAGTCGATCACCGACCAGATCAGCTGCGGCATCCTGTCCGACAAGCCCGGCTGGGTGCGCCTGTCGCTGCACCCCACGATGAGCGACCGCGAGGCGCAAACCATCGTCGACGCCATCCGCACGCTGGCCGAAAACCACGCCGAGTGGGCGCGCGACTACCGCTATTGCAGCCGCAGCAACGAGTTCACCCACACCAGCGCCTGCGAGCGCGACGGCGCGGATGCGCGGGTGGAGGGCTGGTTCGCGGCGATCGGCTGAAAGTTTCGTGGGAATGAAACTCAGGCTCACCAGAACCACAAGAAGCGCTGGACGCAGGACAGTCCAGCGAGCCAACCGCAGGAGTCACCGGCCGGCGTCCCGGGCTTCAGAACACGCGCGCGAGCACCGTTGGCAAGCCAGCCGGAGTCCCGCGACGGAGAAGGCCAACTCCGCCATCGGAGCGTGCCAATGCCATCACGCCCCATGAACGACTCAACGGACATGGCCAGTGACGATCAACGGGACCCTGCGCGCGCGCTGCGGGATTGGCATCCGGCGCCGCGCATTTCCGCGACCGAACCGGTCGCCGACTGGTCGCGCCGACGCGTGGCGATGATTATCGTGCTGGTTGCGCTGATCTATCCCTTTTATGCGACAGGCATCGAGCGAATGCTGCTGAGAATCGAGCTGGAGCGCATCGCGACTGAGGCGCGGGAGCAGATGGCCCAGCAACAGCAGGCCCTGGCGGAGGAAGCGCGCGTACTTGCGGCACGCGCTGCCGAGCGGGATCTGCGCACGCGAGTCGCCGCAGTCCGCGTAACCGGGGCAGTGGACGGCTCGCCACCCTCCGTGGTGGTCGATCGAATTCCGCCGGAGGGCGCCGCAGAAGCAGCGGCTTTCATCTGCCGCCAGGCATCCGCATTGCTGCGCAGGCCGCTGTCGGGAAAGACCCTGAGGGTGATGCGCGACCTGGGCGCGCGCCCGGTCGCGGACGCTGGCGAGGTCGTCTGTCCCTGAGATGAGCGACTGGACCGTGCAGCGGTCGGCGGCGGTGCACTGGTGCCGCTGGCGAGCGCCGCGGGCGATTGGGCCCGGCGCGGGCCTGCCGCTCTTGGTCGCAAGCGCATCCCGCCGACTGGCGCCAACCGGCGCACGCGCTCAGACTCCAGCCGGCGCGCCGACCGGCGCGCCCCGCCATCCTGGAGGTTCCGATGCTGCGCCTGTTGCTGCTGGCCATCTTGTGGATCGCGCACGCGCCCGCGCTCGCGGCGGCGGAAGCGCCACTGGAAGCACAAATTGAGCTGGCGGTGCCGCCGGGCGCGCAGGCGGGGCCGGACTTCGATGTAGAGCGCGCGACCCAGGCATGGATCGAAACCCTGTCGCCGGAGCAGCGGGCAAAATCCGATGCCTACTTCGAGGGCGGCTACTGGCTGCAGTTGTGGAGCTTCCTCTACGGCCTGGCCACCGCCTGGCTGCTGCTGCGGCTGCGCTGGTCGGCGTGGATGCGCGACCGCGCCCAGGCCTGGTCCCGCCGCGGCTTCGGCCGCACCGCGATCTACGCCCTGATGTACGTGCCGGTCTCCACCCTGCTGGCGCTGCCGCTGGCCTGGTACGCGGGCTTCTTCCGCGAGCACCAGTACGGGATGGCCACCCAGACGCTCGCCGAATGGCTGGGCGACCAGGGCAAGGGGCTGTTCGTGTCGATGATCCTCGGTGCGCTGTTCCTGTCGCTGCTCTACTGGGTATTCCGGCGCGCGCCGCGCACCTGGTGGGTCTGGGGCACCGGGGTCTCGATGGCCTTCCTGGTGTTCGTGATGACCCTGGCGCCGGTGCTGATCGATCCCTTGTTCAACGACTACAAGGCGCTGCCCGCCGGCCCGCTGCGCGACAACATCCTCGGCGTGGCGCACGCCACCGGAGTGCCGGCCAGCGAGGTCTGGTGGTTCGACGCCAGCCGCCAGACCACGCGCATCTCGGCGAATGTGGCGGGCTTTGGCGAGACCACCCGGATTGCGCTCAACGACAACCTGCTGTACCGCTCATCGCAGCCCTCGATCGAGGCGGTGATGGGCCACGAACTGGGCCATTACGTGCTCAATCACATCTACGAGATGCTGGTCTATTTCGCCGCCATCCTGCTCGTCGGCTTCGCCCTGGTGGCGTGGAGCTTCGAGCGCGTGGTCGCGCGCTGGGGCGGCAACTGGGGTGTGCGCGGCATCGCCGATCCGGCCGGCCTGCCTTTGCTCGGCGCGCTGTTCTCGATCTACCTGTTCGCGCTGACGCCGGTGATGAACACCATCGTGCGCACCAACGAGGCGGAGGCTGACCGCTTCGGCATCGCGGTGTCGGGCCAGGCGGATGGCTTCGCCCAGGTGGCGATGCAGCTGTCCGAGTACCGCAAGATCTCGCCGGGCGAATGGGAGGAGTGGCTGTTCTACGACCACCCGTCGGGCCGCAACCGGGTGCGCGCGGCGATGGAATGGAAAGCGGAGCAGTTGCGCAAGCAGGCCATAGCGCGCTGAGGCCCGCCGACGCGGGCTCAGCCGCGCCCGCGCACGAAGGCCGCCGCCAGCGCGATCGCGGTATCGCCTTCGCGGTTGGCTTTCAGCGCGCGCAGCAGCCGCGCGGGCGGCAAGCCCGTGATCCGACGCAGCTCGCGGGTGGCATGCGCCTGGTCGCTGAAACCGCGGTCGATGGACAGGGTCGCCAGGTCCTCAGCGCCGGCGTCGAGCGCACGCAAGGTGGCCTGCAGCCGCAGCAGGCGCGCGTATTCCTTGGCCGACAGCCCCACCCAGCGCAGGAACTGCGCCTGCAGCGTACGCAACGGCACGCCACAGGCCTGCGCCAGCGCGTCGATGCGCGTGATACCGGCCTGCGCCTCCAGCCGTTCGACCGCGCGGCGCACGGGCGTCGGCGCATCACAGGGGCCGAGCGCATCGTCCAGCGCGGCCCAGGCGCGGGCCGCATCGTCGTCCAGCCGCGGCAGATGCTCGGCCAGGACCTGCGCCAGCGGCGCGGCGATCCCCGCCAGCGGCAGGATCTCGTCGCGCAGTTCCGGCAGGCGCGTGCCGGTCGCCAGCGATGAGGCCCAGGGCTGCAGTCGCAGGGCGATGCAATCCAGCGGCCCGGCCGCGCGCAGACGCACCGCGCTGCGCTGTTGCGCCGCGTACAGGCAGGCCGATTGCGGTTGCCAGTCGTCCACCGGCCGCCAGCGCTGCATCGGCGTGCCCAGGTGCAGGATCAGCTCGCAGCAGCCGTCCGGGTAGATCGTCTGCGCCGCTTCCTGGGGGTTCTCGTCGCGCAGGCGCCAGGCACAGCGCACGCGGTCGCGCAGCGATGCCGGCGGCTCCCATTCGCGATAGTCCACGCTCATCGTCTGCTTGCGCATTCCTTCAAGGCGGGCGAAAGCGCGAGGGCTAGGCTCGCGCTTCCGGGGTCGATGATGCATCGACCCAGTCGTCTGGAAGATCCAGAAAGGAGACATCGATGATCAGGCACGTGTTCGGGTTGGCGGGACTGTGGCTGGCTGGCCAGGGTGTGGGCATTGCGGCGGCACCGCTGGATTGGCTGGGCGGTCACTGGTGCGGGCAAATGGGGGATTCCAGGATCGAGGAATTCTGGACCGCGCCGGTGGGCGGAACGCTGGTGGGAATGTCGCGCACCACGGGTGCGGGTGGCATGGAGAGTTTCGAATACATGCGCATCGAGATCCGCGAGGGCAAGCTGCATTTCCTTGCCCAGCCGGGCGGCTCACCGCCGACCGCCTTCGCGCTCGACGCGCAGGCGGCGCAGTCCGCCACTTTCCGCAATCCGGCCCATGATTTCCCGCAGACCGTGCGTTACTGGCGCGAGGGCGCGGCACTGCGCGCCGAAATCGCCGGACCGGACGGCAAGGGCGGAGAACAAGCCATCGGCTTCACTTACCAGCGCTGCCCGGCGTCCGGTTGACCGCGGCCGGGGGACGGCCCGCCCGCGGGCGTCTATGCTCCCGGCTTCAGGATCGACCAGGAGCCAGGCATGAAATGGGAACGCGCACGCCAGAGCCAGAACATCGAGGACCGCCGCGGCCGCGGGCCGGTCAAGGCCGGCGGCGTGGGGATCGGCGCGATCCTGATCGCCCTGATCGGCGGCTGGCTCTTCGGCATCGACCCTTCGCAGATCCTCGGCGTCATCGGCGGCATGCAGGGTACCCAGCAAAGCCAGGCGCCGGCGCCGACGCCCGAGGAAGAGGCTGCGCGCGCGAATGATCCCCGGCGCCAGTTCGTGGCCAGTATCCTTGGCGAGACCGAGGATGTCTGGAGCACGATCTTCCAGCAGGCCGGCAAGCAATACCCGGCGCCCACCCTGGTGCTGTACGAGAACGCGGTCACCTCGGCCTGCGGCCAGGCCAGCTCCGCGGTCGGCCCCTTCTACTGCCCGGGCGACCAGCAGGTCTACATCGACCTGTCCTTCTTTCGCGAGATGCAGCGCCGCCTGGGCGGCGGCGGCGACTTCGCCGAGGCCTATGTGATCGCACACGAAGTGGGTCACCACATCCAGACGCTGACGGGCGTGTCGCAACGGGTCAACGACGCACGCCGCCGCCGCGAGAACGTGGAGGGCGACAACGGCCTGCTGGTGCGCCAGGAACTGCAGGCCGACTGCTACGCCGGCGTGTGGGCGCACCATGCTCAGGCGCGCCACGCCTGGCTGGAGGAGGGCGACATCGAGGAGGCGCTGAACACCGCCAGCGCGATTGGCGACGATGTGCTGCAGAAGCAGTCCGGCGGCCGCGTGGTCCCCGACGCCTTCACCCACGGCACCGCGCAGCAGCGCGTGCGCTGGTTCACCCAAGGCTTCCGCGCGGGGAAACTGGGGGTCTGCGACACCTTCGCCGCGGCCACGCTCTGAGGGAGTTCCGGACGTCCTTGTCGGTGCGCTGGTTCGCGGATTGAACTGTCGCGTGCCCTTGCCTGCATTTTTTGTCCTTTGCGTCCTTTGCGGACAATATGTCTTTTGTTTCATTAACTTGGATCGTTCTCGACGAGAGCCTCCCGGCATCCCGCGCGAGTGTCGGTCTCAATCCCTGAGACGCAGGGCTGGACAAATCCCGGCCACACGCCGCCGATGGCATAGTCGGCCGGTGTCGCCCGTGGACCGGACCCCTGCCCCGCATGCTCGAGATCTACCGCAGCAGCCGCATCGAGAAGCTCGGCGATTTGCTGGCCGAGCACCTGCGCCAGCAGGCGCCGGCATCGGTGCTGGCGCCGCAGACGGTGGTGGTCGGGCACCTCGGGATGAAGCGCTGGCTGATGCAGCGGCTGGCCGAGTGGCAGCCGGAGCGCGGCCGGCGGATCGCCGCGAACCTGGAGATGCTGCTGCCCAGCGAGTGGCTGGACGGCCTGGCGCTGAAGGTGCTGGGGCGGCAGTCGATCGCCATCGCGCCCTACCGCCGCCAGGCGCTGCGCTGGCGCATCCATGCCTTGCTGCCGCGCATCGACCATCCGGAACTCAGGAACTACCTGGAGGGCGAGGACGCGCCGCGACGGCACTTCCAGCTCGCCGATCGCCTGGCGGGCCTTTACGGCCAGTACCTGGTCTATCGCCGCGACTGGCTGGCCGCCTGGGAGCGCGGCGAGAGCGCGGGCGTGCCGCACTGGCAGAACACCCTGTGGCGACGCCTGGTGGCCGAGATCGGCCTGGACCACCGGGGACGGCGCATGTCCGAACTGGCGGCGAAGCTGCCGGCGCTGGCGCCCGATGCCGACGAGCCGGCGCTGCATGTGTTCGGCGTCTCGCACCTGCCGCCAGATGCGCTCTCCGCGCTGGATGCGCTGTCGCGCTCGCGCCGCGTGGTGGTGTACTTCCCGGATCCCTGCCGCGAGTTGTGGGAGCACCTGCGCTCCCGCCGCGCGGTCTACGCGGCCTCGCTGCGCGGCGAGGCCTTCCTCGAGATCGGCCATCCGCTGCTCGGTGCGCTCGGGCGCATCGGGCAGCATTTCACCCTGCTGCTGAACGGGCTGGACGCCGGCTGCGATCTGCGCCACGAGGACGATGAACGCGCGCAGGGACTGCTGCCGCAAGGCAGTCCGCTGCTGCAGCGAGTGCAGCACAGCATCCGCACGCTGCAGCCCGAGTGGGTGCGGCGCGCGCCCGGCGACCATGGCGATCCGCGCGCCGACACCTCGCTGCGGGTGCATGCCTGCCACACGCGTTTGCGCGAGCTGGAGGTGCTCAAGGACGCCCTGCTCGACCAGCTGGACGCGCATCCATCGCTGAACCCACGCGACATCGTGGTGATGGCGCCGAACATGGCGTTGTATGCGCCGCTGCTGCCGGTGGTCTTCGGCGCGCCGGCGCGGCGCGACAGCGTGCTGCCCTGGCGCCTGGCGGACGTGGCGCTGGCGCGCACGCATCCGCTGCTCGGCGCGGTGCGCGAGCTGCTGGACCTGCCGACCCAGCGGATCACGCGCTCGCAGGTGCTCGCACTGCTGGCGCTGCCGGCGGTCGCGCGACGCTTCGGCCTGGACGCGTCCGGGCATGCGGCGCTGGCGCGCTGGCTGGAGCGCGCGCATGTCGCCTGGGGCCTGGACGGCGAGATGAAGCGCGATTTCGGCGCCGCGCCGGTCGACGACCACAGCTTCGCCTTCGGCTGCGACCGCATGTTTGCCGGTTACATCCTCGGCGAGGTGCCGGACGACACGCTGCTCGAGCTGCAGATCCTGCCGGCACACCCGGTGACCGGCCCGGATGCGGCCTGCCTCGGCGCGCTCTGGGGGCTGCTCGACATCCTGCGCGAGTGGCGTGCGGCGATGCGCCGACGGCGCAGCCTGGCGGACTGGTCGACCCTGCTGCGCGAGTGGCTGGAGCGGCTGTTCGCGGTGGATCCGCGCGAGGACGGCGAGCGCGAGGCGCTGGCCGCGGTGCTCGCGCTCGCTGCGGACCTCGCCACCCAGCAGGCGGATGCCGGGGTGGTGCCCGAAGTCGAATGGAGCGTGGTCCGCGAGGTGCTGTGGCAGGGCCTGGAAGGTATCCCGGAGCGCCAGCCGTTCCTCGCCGGCGGCATCACCTTCTGCGGCATGGTGCCGCAGCGCTCGATTCCCTTCGAGGTGATCGCGCTGCTCGGCCTGAACAACGGCGAGTATCCGCGCGCGCGGCCGGACAGCGGGCTCGATCTGATGCAGAGCCACCCGCGGCTGGGCGACCGCGACAACCGCGCGGACGATCGTTACCTGTTCCTGGAAGCGCTGATGAGCGCGCGCCGCACGCTGCACCTGAGCTATCTCGGCGAGGGCGCGCAGGATGGCAAGCCGCGCAATCCCGCGCTGCCGCTCCTCGAATTGCTGGGCTTCCTAGACACCCATGCGCAGGCCGATACGGCCGGCGAGCGCCCCTGGCTGATGCGCCACGCGCTGCAGCCCTTCGACGCGCGCTATTTCGGCGGCGTACCCGACGATCCGCGCTGGTTTTCCTACTCGGAGGAGTTCAGTCGCGTGGTCGCAGCCGGCCAGGCGGGTGAATGGCGTTTCCTCGAAGGCACCGCGCTCGACGGCGGGCCGGCGCCAGCGAATACGATCGAGCTGCGCGCGCTCGCCAGTTTTTTCCGCGATCCGGCGGGCTGGGTCTGTCGCCAGGCGCTCAAGCTCTCGCGCGCGGCGCTGGAGGAATCGGCGCCCAGCGACGATGAACCGCTGGCGGTGTCGCGCGATCGCCGCGACCGCATCCACATCGACCTTTGCTGGCAAGCGCTGCGCGAGGGCAGTGCGCAGCTGCCGCTGCAGCCGCCGCCCGAGTTCGCCCGCTCCGGGCGCTACGCCAGCGGCCGCCTTGGCGAGCGCGCCTGGCAGGAGACGCGCGCGGAAGCGCAGGCCTGGCTGGACCTGGCGCGCAGCCTGCCACCCTTCGACCGCACCGCGCCCAGCGTGGTGGCGCAGGCAATCGACCTCGACCTCGGCGGAGTCCGCCTGGTCGGGAGCGTCGACCAGGTTTATCGCAGTGGTGACCAGACCTGGCTGGTATCGATCAGTCCGGCGGCAACCGATTTCCGCCATCTGCTCCCGGTGTACCTGGAATGGGCCGCGCTGCGGCTCGCCCTGCCGCAAGCTGACCTGCACCTGCGGGTGATTCACCGCGATCGCAATCACCTGCCGGAACTCGGTCCGGTGCCGCCGTTCGCGGACGATGCAGGTCCCCTGCGCGAGGGCCTCGCACGACTGCTGGCGCTGTACCGGGATGCCTGCCGCACCGCCGCCGCCTACCACCCGCGCAGCAGCTACGCGCTGGCCGACAAGGCCGCCGCCGGCGAACCGGACCGGGCCCTGGACGCCAGCCGGCGCGCCTGGCAAGGAAAGCATCAGAGCGTTGGGGAGCGCGACTACGCGCCCGGCTACAACCGCCTGATTGCCGGCGACGACGCCTTCCTGCACGCCGGTCGCGCCGAGCACGCGCGCTTCGACCGTCTGGCGCGCGAGCTATACGATCTGCTGCGCGGCGTCGTGCCGGAGCGCATCGCATGAGCGCGCCCGCCGAACTCGACTGGCGCCGCCTGGCGCTGACCGGGACCTCGCTGATCGAGGCCAGTGCCGGCACCGGCAAGACCTGGAACATCGCCCTGCTGTACCTGCGCCTGGTGCTGGAGCGGGAACTGGACGCGCGCCAGGTGGTGGTCACCACTTTCACCGAAGCCGCCGCGCAGGAGCTGCGCGCGCGGGTGCGCCAGCGCCTGGCCGACGCTGAAGCCGCCCTGGCGGCGCCGGAACTCCCGGCCAACGAGTTGCAGGAGTACCTCGAAGCGCTGGTGGCCCGCGGCGGGCGCACGCCGCTGCTGACCCGCGTGCGCCTGGCACTGGCGGAGATCGACCTGGCGCCGATCACCACCATCCACGGCCTGTGCCGGCGCATCCTCGGCGACTTTCCCTTCGACACCGGGATGCCTTTCGCGCTCGGCGAGATCGTCGACACGCCGAAACTGGTGCGCGAATGCGTCGAGGATTTCTGGCGCGCGCGCTTCCTCGGCGATCACATCGATCCCTGGGAGGCCGCCTATGCGCTGACCGGTGGCGTCGAAGCCCTGGCCGAGGTGGTGCGCGAGATCCTCGCCGTGGACGAGGACGCCATCGACCTCGAGCCCAGCTCCGGGCTGCGCGCATGGTGGCAGGCATTCTGCGCGCGCGACCTGGCGCAGTTGCGCGCCAAGGTGGACAGCGGTGACGGTTTCGCGCGCATGGACGTCAGCGTGCTGCGCAAGCAGCTGCGCATCCTGCTGCAGGCCGCCGCCAGCGGCGACCCCGCCGGGGTGGACTGGGACAAGCTGCAGCTCCATCTCGCGCCGGACAAGGTGCGCACTGCCGGCCTGAAGAACCACCACCCGCCCCTGGCGGACTGGCCCACGATCCGGCTGCTGGTCGAGGCGCGCGGCATGTTCGAGCGCATCCCCGCGCGGGTGCGCCACGAGCTGGCGCTGGACTGCGCCCGTTTCGTCCGCGGCGAGCTGCGCCGGCGGTTGCTGCAGCGCGGCCAGGCGAGCTTCTCGCAGCTGATCGACGAAGTGCACGCGCGCCTGGCCGGCCCCGCCGGCGACCAGCTCGCCGCACGCCTGCAGCAGAGCTGGCCGGTGGCCCTGATCGACGAATTCCAGGACACCGACGCGCGCCAGTGGGCAATCTTTGACCGCGTCTGGCGCGGTGCCGGGCCGGGCGGGCGCGCGCTGCTGCTGATCGGCGATCCGAAGCAAGCGATCTACGGCTTCCGCGGCGGCGATGTGGCGAGCTACCTCAATGTGCGCGATGCGCTGCCGCCGCAGCGGATCCTGTCGATCAGCCGCAACTACCGTTCGCACCCGCGCCTGCTGCTGGCGCTGAACGCGCTCTACGACCGCGCCGGGGTGGCCGCCTTCGGCGACAGCGGGATCGACTATGTCGCGGTGGAGGCCGGCGAGCCCGCCCGCTGGCGCGGCACCGCGATCCGCCAGCCGCTACGCCTGCGCCTGATGCCGGCAGCGTCCGCGCGCAAGGGCGACCGCGACCAGGCGGCGCTGGAAGCCTGCGTCGACGACATCGCCGCGCTGCTGGAGGACCGCGTGCTCGGCTGCGGCGCGGGCGATGTGGCGGTGCTGCTCGACAGCAATGCGCGCATCCGCACGCTGCGGCGCATGCTTGCGGCGCGTGGCATTCCGGTGGCCGGCGCCGGGCGCGCGAACGTGCTCGACAGCGAGTGGGCCGAGGACGTCCAGCTGCTGCTCCACGCCCTGCTCGAGGCCGGCGACGAGTACGCCGTGCGCGGCGCCCTGGCCACCCGGCTGCTCGGGCGCACCGCGGCTGACCTGGCGCAGCTGGCCAGGGATGTCGCCGCCTGGGAGCGCACGCTCGAGTGGTTCGCCGCGCAACACGCGCGCTGGCAGCGCCAGGGTCCGCTGGCGGTGATCGAATCGGTCCTGCACCAGCACGCACCGCGCCTGCTGGCCGCGGCCGACGGCGAGCGTGCGCTCACCGATCTGCGCCACCTCGGCGAGCTGCTGCAGGAGGCCGCCGCGGAGTGCTACGGCCCGCAGGAACTGTATGCCTGGTATGTCGCCGAACGCGCCCGCAGCGGCACCGGGGAGGAGGCGCCGAAGGAGCGGCAGCTGCGCATCGAGAGCGAGCAGCAGCGGGTCCAGCTGATGACCCTGCACGCGAGCAAGGGCCTGGAGTTCCGCGCGGTGTTCGTGCCGATGGCCTGGCGCTCGCGCGAGGCGCGCGCCAGCGACCACGTCCGCTACCACGACAGCCAGCGCCGCCTGCGCCTGGACCTCGGCAGCCCGCGCCTCGGCGAGCACACTGCGATCGCCGCGATGGAAGACCTGCAGGAGCGGTTGCGCGGCCTGTATGTCGGCGTGACCCGCGCGGTGCAGCTGTGCACGCTGTATGCCTTCGACGACCTCGCACCGCAGGCGCATGTGGGCCCGGCCTGGCGCGCGGCACTGGATGTACTGCTCGGCGCCGCGCTGGCCAGCTTCGGACCGGCGGCCGGGGATCCCTGGGCAGCACTGGCCAAGGCCCTGCCCTCGCTGCGCATCGAGCGCGAACCGCGGGTCTCGCAGCTCTCGCTGCTGCCGCCGCTGCCGCAGCGCGCCCGCCGCGCGCGCAGCCCGCTGCCGCCGCTGCGCCCGCTGCATGGCCTGTACAGTTTCACCGCGCTGACGCGGATGCGCGAACTGGCGCTGAGCGAGGCCGCGCGCGCGGCCGAGGACGAGGGCGAAGACCTCGCAGACATGCCGGCGGAAGCGCCGCAACCGGAGCTGGGTGCCCTCGCCGGCCTGCGCGGCGCGCGCTTCGGCGATGCGATCCACGGGCTGCTGGAGGACGGGCGCCAGGGTGCGCGCTTCGAGACCCAGCCGGAGCGTATCCGCCGCGCGCTCGACCGCCACAGCGTGCGCAGCGGCCAGGCCGGCGATGACGCCGCGGCGATCGCGGCTGTCGCGCGCCTGCTCGACCGCACGCTGGATTGCGAACTGGCACCCGGCCTGTCGCTGGTCGGGCTGCCGGCGAACGCGCGCCGCGCCGAGTTCGAGTTCGCCTTCGTCCTCGACGACGCCCGCTGGTGGCGGCTGCACGCGCTGCTGGACGCGCATGGCCTCGGCCACTGGTGGCCGCCGGCCGGCGCGGGCGAATCGCTGCGCGGCTTGATGAAGGGCTACATCGACCTGGTGTTCGCCTGGGACGGCCGCTTCCACGTGCTCGACTACAAGAGCAACTGGCTGGGCGAGCGCCTGGCCGATTACGCACCCGACGCGCTCGATGGCGCCATCGCCGGGCACCACTATGGCCTGCAGGCGCTGATCTACACCGTGGCGCTGCAGCGCTACCTGGCGCGGCGCATCGCCGACTACCAGCCAGAGCGCCACCTCGGTGAGAGCTGGTACCTGTTCGTGCGCGCGCTCGGGCTGGCGCCGGGCGCCGGGCTGTGGCGCAAGCGCTTCCCGCAGGCCCTGGTCGATGCCCTGGATGCGCTGTTCGACGGTACGGAGGCCAGCGCATGCGCCTGAAGCCGCAAGTCGCACCGCCACCGTCGACACCGGTCGCGCTGGGCCGCTGGGCGCGCGCGCGCACCGGCAGCGAGGCGCTGGCGCGCGCGCTCGAAGCTGCGGCGCAGGCCGAATTCGAGGGCCATGCCTGCGCCCGGCTGGATCCGTCCTCCGCGCGCCTGGACGAGTTGCGCGCGCACCCCTGGGTGGGCGATGGCAGTCGAATGACGCCGCTGGTGCTCTCCGCCGACGGCGCCTGCTACCTCTGGCGCAACCATGTGCATGAGGCGCGCGTGGGCAGCGCGATCCTGGCCCGCGCCGGTCATCCCGCCCACACGGACGCGCAGGACCTGGCCGACCTCGACACGCTGTTCGCGCCGATGGATCCGGTGCGCGCGTCCGGCCAGCGCGAGGCAGTGCGGCGCAGCCTGGGCCGGCGCTTCCTGGTGATTTCCGGCGGGCCGGGCACCGGCAAGACCACCACGGTGCTGCGCCTGCTGCTGCTGCGCCTGCGCCAGGCCGCGCGTGCCGGGCGTGCGTGCGCGATCGCGCTGGCCGCGCCCACCGGCAAGGCGGCGCAGCGGCTGTCGCAGTCGCTGCGCTCGGGACTGGACCAATTGCGTGCGCAACTCGCGGGACAGCCGGGCGACTGGGACGCCGCGCTCGCCGGCGTGCCGGACGGCGCGCGCACCCTGCACCGGCTGCTCGGCGCCGATCCGCGTGCAGACCGCTTCCGGCACGACGCCGAAAACCCGCTGCCACACGACCTGGTGGTGGTCGACGAGGCCTCGATGGTCGATCTCGGCCTGATGCGCGCGCTGCTCGACGCGCTGCCGCCGCAGGCCACGCTGGTGCTGGTCGGCGACCCGGACCAGCTGGTCTCGGTCTCCGCCGGCTCGGTGCTGGCCGACGTGGTCGCGGCGGCCGCACAGGGCCCACTGGCGGACTGCCTGGCGCCGCTGGCGCATGGCTGGCGCAGCGGCGGCCGCCTGCCCGAGGTGAATGCCGCGGTGCGCGCGGGCGACCGCGCCGGGCTCGAACGTCTGATCGGCGACGGCGTGCTCGAACGGGCAGCCGTGACCGACGCCGCAAGCCTGGACCAGCGCCTGCGCCGGTGGCTGCAGCGCGGCGAGTGGCCGGCACTCGCGGCCTGCGCGGGCCAGCCCGACGCCGCCCCGGCGGAGGCCTTCGCGGCGCTGCGCCAAGTCCAGTTGCTGTGCGCGCTGCGCAGCGGACCCTTCGGCGCCGACGAGGTCAATCGCAGCCTGGATGCGCGCCTGCGCGAACAGCATGCCGGCGCGCAGTGGTATCCGGGGCGGCCAGTACTGGTGCGCCACAACGACTACGATCGCCGCCTCTACAACGGCGACGTCGGCCTCGCCCTGCGCGCCGACGGGCGCCTGATGGTCTGCTTCGAGAGCACCGATGCCGATGGCCGCACGCACCACCGCCTGCTGCTGCCGAACGAACTGCCGGAACAAGACCTCGGCTACGCGCTGACCATCCACCAGAGCCAGGGCTCCGAATACGAGCACGTGGCCGTGCTCCTGCCGCCAGACGGCGGTAACCGCGTGCTCTCGCGCCAGTTGCTCTACACCGGCGTCTCGCGCGCCCGCCGCGGCCTGGAGATCTGGGCCAGCGAATCCAGCCTCGCCGCCGCCCTCGCCCAACGCGCCGAGCGCAATGGGGGGTTGCGGGTGAGGTTGCAGGGGGCTTGACTGCCAGAAGCGGGGTAAGGGTCAGGGGGCAGGGGAACTGGCCTGCCGCATGGCCCGGCCGTGACCCAAGATGGAGCCCCTGGGGGCCAGCAGCAGGGCAAGGGACAGGGGAACTGGCTTTCCGCATGCTCTGACCGTGACGCAAGGCGGATCCCCTTGCCTTTGACCTCGAATCCGCTTCACCGCGCTGGGCAACTCGCCCGCCGCACAGGCCGGCCGTGACGCAGGGCAGGTCCCCTGCCCCCCGACCCCTGCCCCGCTTCTCCACGCAGTCCCAGGCCAACTCCGCCTACCCGACCCCTACTGCCCCACCCGCCGATACAACTGCAGGTTCGAATCCGCCGGGCTGTGGCGGTAGCCGATCCAGAACGGCAGCGGCGACGGCGGCGCGGCGGCGAAGCCGGCGCGCAGATCGGCCTGGGTGTGGCCGGTGAAGCCTTTCGCGGCGCCGGCGTACTGGCCATGCAGCGTGGCCTGCCAGCTTCCCGATTCGAACTGGCGGAAGGGGATGCCCGAATCGTCCTGCAGCACCGCCGGCGAGACCTCCAGCAGCAGGTCGCGGATAGCGCTGAACTCCGCGGTGTGCATCAGGTAGGACGCACTCTTGACGTAGCTCGCCTGGACTCCGAACTGGCGCGCGTAGGCGGCGTAACCGGGCATCGCCGCCAGCCCCTGGTTCGACAGGTCGACGCGCAGGTAGATCAGGCTGCGCGCCCGGGTGTCTTCCATCCGGCGGTAGCGGATCTCGACGCCCGCGTGGTCGACCCGCTCATCGAGCGCGCGCGCACACAGCTTGCCGTCCGCCGCGAGCACCACGCCGGTGACGCTCTCGATGGCGTAGCCGCTGCGCGCCAGCAGCAGCATCAGGATCGGGGTCACGCCGCGGAAGCGGTTCTGGTCGAACTGCGCCTGCATCTGCGCGGTGACGAAGAAACTCTGGCCCAGCAGGGTGACCAGCGAGCGCCGCAGTTCGCCGAGGCTGTCCGCCAGCTCAGGCGACTCGAAATCCTCCGCAGCCGGCGGCGCGCCGACCGGTTCCAGCCCGGTGAACAGCAGCTTGCGTGCACGCGGGAACAGCGCTGCCGGATACAGAACGTCGGGACCGCTGAAGGGGTAGTAGAGCACTTCCGCGGCGTGCACCTCGGGCGGCAGCACCTTGGCCGACCAGTCGCGGATGCGGCTGAGCTGCACCTGTTCCAGCCGCGCGAAGGAGCGATCGAGCTGCCGCGCGTGCGCCGCCACCGCCGGGTCCACATCCTCCATCGGCATGCCCGCGAGCATCCGCGCGTACAGGTCCAGACGGGCGTTGCGCTTGACCTCGGGCGCGGTGCAGGCGCCGGAAAGAGCGTCCGTTGGCGCCTGCGCCCATCCGCCTGGTCCTGCCAGCAGAGCCCAGAACAACGCGCAGACAAGCGCAACGCGCAAGGACATGCAGGGACTCCCGGAGACGGCTGCGTCTGCATCTTGCGACAAGCCCGGTGGCCGCGTCCACCCGGGCGATGCGTCGCAGGGCCAGGTCGCACTTGACCTTGCCCTTGGGGCAGGCTTCAGTCTTGCCATCGGTGGTTTGGAGGAGTGTGCAGATGCTGCGGATAGGCGCATTGGCCAGGCGTGCGGGAATCAGCGCCAAGGCGCTGCGGCTGTACGAAGAAGCAGGGCTGCTGCGACCTGACGCGCATTCGCCGTCCGGTTACCGGCTGTACGGTCCGAGCTCCCTGCGCCGCCTGTCGCAGATCCTGCTGCTGCGTCGGGCGGGATTTCCGCTCAGGCGTATCGGCGAACTGCTCGGCAACGAGGGCGCGGGCGTGCGCGAATTGATCGATGCCCAGATCCTGCGGCTGGAGCGGCAGGCGCAGGATGCGCAGGCCGCCCTCGCCCTGATGCAGCAATTGCGGGCGCACCTGTGGACCACCCAATCCCTGGAACAACTGATGGAGTGCATCACCATGACGCAGAAACTCGAGATCGACTTCACCCCGGAGGAACGCGCCGGGTTCGAACGGCGCGCGCGGGAGCTCGGCAGCGAAGCCCTCGCCGCCGCGCAAGAGGCCTGGCCGCGACTGATTGCCCAAGTGCGCGCCGCGATGGACGCCGGCCACCCGGTGGCCGCACCGGAAGTCCAGGCACTGGCGCGCCAGTGGCAGTCCCTGGTGCAGGCAGCAACCGGCGGCGACGCAGGCGTCGAACGCAAGATTGCCGGTGCATGGCAGGCGCAGCCACAGGCGATGGAGGCGATGGGCCTGGATCCGGCGATGTTCAGCTACGTCGGGCAGGCGATCCGGGCCGCGCAGGGCTGATCGTCGTGGGGGGGGGGCGCCGCGTCGCGGCGCCCTCTCCTCAGCCCGCTGGCCGATAGTTCTCCACCAGCGGGTAGCGCTTCGCGTATAGCCCGAACAACAGCGCGGCCACCAAGGCGAAGCTGGCGAAGAAGAACATCTGGAACGCGGCCACGCTGATCCCGGTGGACTCGATCCAGGCGGTGAAGCCGGCGTTGCGCACGCTGGCGTTGGCCAGCAGCACCCACAGGTTGCCGATGGTCACCGCGAGGTACCAGAACGCCATGATCACGCCCTTCATCGAGGCCGGCGCCTGGCTGTAGGCGAACTCAAGGCCAGTGGCGGACACCAGCACCTCGCCGAAGGTCAGCAGCGCATACGGCAGGACCTGCCAGGTAATCGACACCGCGTCGCCGCCGTCCATCCACAGCTGCAGCATGCCGGCGGCGATCCACGACACGCCGGAAAAGGCGATGCCGGTGGTCATCCGCCTGAGCGCCGTCGGCTCCCAGCCGAATTTGCGCAGCGCCGGGTACAGCACCAGGTTGTTGAACGGGATCAGGATCATCACCAGCAGCGGGTTGAGCGCCTGCATCTGCGCCGGCTCGAACCAGTCGGGCTTGGTCATGCCACCGGCCTGCAACACCCAGGTCGAGGCCTTCTGGTCGAACAGCGACCAGAAAGGCGTGGTCAGCGCGAACACGATCAGGATCCGCAGCACCGCGCGCACGCCGTCGACCGCCTCGTCCGGGTGGCGGCCGCGCGCGCGTTCGAGCTGGATCCAGGTGCCGAAGCCGCCGAAGCCAAGCGCAAACACGATCGCGATGCAGATGGCCGAGACCCAGCCCACCTGCGGCACGAACACGAAGCCCCCAACGCCCAGCAGCAGGCCGAGCACCGCCAGCGTCAGGCCCGGGCGCGATTCGCCCGGCGCCCGCGCCAGCAGCGCGCTCTTCGCCACATTCATGAAGGAATCCGGGTTCGGCGGCGGCGGCGGCACGTCCACATAGCGGCGGCGGCCCATCCAGAACACCACGGTGGCGATCAGCATCAGCACGCCCGGAATTCCGAAAGCGACCATGCCGCCCTGCTCGCGCAGGCACCACGGCTTCAGCAGCGAGGCGAACCACGAGCCGAAGTTGATGATCCAGTAGAAGGCGTCGAAGGCGACCTTGGCCAGGCGCTTGTTCGACTGGTCGAACTGGTCGCCCATGAACGAGGCCACCAGCGGCTTGATGCCGCCCGACCCCAACGCCACCAGCGCCAGCCCGAGATAGAAGCCGTAGAGGTTGTCGACGAAGGCCGCCAGGCAGAACTGGCCGACGCAGTACAGCAGCGAGAAGTACAGGATCGTCTTGTACTTGCCGAGGATGCGGTCGGCGATCCAGCCGCCCAGCAGCGGGAAGAAATAGACGCCAATGACGAAGATGTGGAACACATCCTTGGCCGCGCCGGGGCGGTCCACTTCCGGCAGGTGCAGCAGCAACGAGGTCACCAGGAAGGGCGTCAGGATGTTGCGCATCCCGTAGAAGCTGAAGCGCTCGCAGCCCTCGTTGCCGATGATGTAGCGGATCTGTGGCGGGAAGCGTTCGGCGGTCGATGGCGCGGACACGGGCGGCCTCGGGTAGCGGACTCGGGCCCGCGATCCTACCTGCTGCGGGGCGCGGTGCCGCGCCCGTGCGGACCCTTCAACCGGCGGCGGCGTCGCGCTGCCTGCGCCTGCTGACCGGCAACTCGCCGTGCACGATGAACCACACGTTCTCGGCGATATTGGTGGCGTGGTCGCCGATACGCTCGAGATTCTTGGCGATGAACAGCAGATGGATGCCGCCCTCGACCAACCCCGGATCCTGCGCCATCGCCGCGATCAACTCGCGGAAGATGGCCGTGTGGCGCTGGTCCAGTTCGGCGTCGCGCGCACGCACGGCCCGGGCGCGCTCGGCGTCGCGGCCGCGATAGGCAGCGAGCGCCTCGCGCACCAGTTCGCTGGCGAGCGCAGCGAGTTCGGCCAGCCTGGGGCGCAGTGCGGGCATCCCAAGATTGCGCAGCTTCAGCGAGCGCTTGGCCGCGTTCGCCGCGAGGTCGCCGATGCGCTCGACATCGCCGGCGATCTTCAGCGCGGCGAGGATCTCGCGCAAATCGCGCGCGATCGGCTGGCGCAGCGCCAGCAGGCGCAGCACGTCGTGGCCGATCTCGTGCTCCAGCGCGTCCACCTCGGTGTCGCCCGCGATCACCGCGCGCGCGCCATCGGCGTCCAGCGATTGCAGCACCTGCAGCGCGGCATTCAGCTGGTGCAGGGCCAGTTCGCCCATGGCGACGATCTCGCCGCTCAGGCGGTCGAGTTCCTCGTCGTACTGCCGCATCGTGTGCGTCTGGCTCATCCGAATCGCCCCGTGACGTAATCCTCGGTCTGGCGCTTGCCGGGATTGGTGAACATCCGCTCGGTGCTGCCGAACTCGACCAGCTCGCCGAGGTACATGAACGCGGTGTAGTCGGAACAGCGCGCCGCCTGGTGCATGTTGTGGGTGACGATGGCGATGGTGTAGCGGGACTTCAGGTCCGCCACCAGCTGCTCGATCTTGCCGGTGGCGATCGGGTCCAGCGCCGAGGTCGGCTCGTCCAGCAGCAGCACTTCCGGCCGCAGGGCCACCGCGCGCGCGATGCACAGCCGCTGCTGCTGGCCGCCCGACAGGCTCAGCGCGCTGCGCTTGAGCACATCCTTCACCTCGTCCCACAGTGCCGCCTGGCGCAGGGCCTCTTCGACCCGGTCGTCCAGTTCGGCGCGCGACAGGCGCTCGTGGTGGCGGATCGCGTAGGCCACGTTCTCGTGGATCGACATCGGGAACGGCACCGGCTTCTGGAACACCATGCCGACCTTGCTGCGCAGCCGCGCCAGCGGGTACTTCGGCGACAGGATGTCCTCGCCGTCGAGCAACACCTGGCCGTCGGCGCGCTGGCCCGGATACAGCGCGTAGATCCGGTTGAACACGCGCAGCAAGGTGGACTTGCCGCAGCCGGACGGGCCGATCAGCGCGGTCACGCAGCGCTCGTGGACATCGATGTCGATGCCGGTGAGGGCGCGCGTGTCGCCGTAGCGGAAGCCCAGGCCGCGGGCGGCGAGCTTGACCGCCGGCGCCGGCTTGGCGGCTGCGGCGGGAACGGGGATTGCGATCTCAGTCATGTTGGATCCGGTTGCGCAGCAGGATCAGCCGCGCGGCGATGCCGAGCAGCAGGACGAACAGGGTCAGCACGAAGGCACCGGCCCAGGCCAGCGCCTGCCAGGATTCGTAGGGGCTCGCCGCGTACTGGAAGATCACCACCGGCACATTGGCCATCGGCTGGGTGGGATCGAAGTTCCAGTACTGGCTGCTGAAGGCGGTGAACAGCAGCGGCGCGGTCTCGCCGCTGATGCGCGCCAGCGCCAGCAGCACGCCGGTGACGATGCCGCCCATCGCGCTGCGGTAGAGGATCTGCACCGTCACCTTCCACTGCGGCAGGCCCAGCGACAGCGCCGCCTCGCGCATCTGCGCCGGCACCAGGCGCAGCATGTCGTCGGTGGTGCGCACCACCACCGGCAGCGCGATCAGCGCCAGCGCCAGCGCGCCGGCGAAGGCGGAGAAACCGCCGGTGGTTGCCACCACCAGGGCATAGACGAACAGGCCGAGCACGATCGACGGCGCCGACAGCAGGATGTCGTTGACGAAGCGCACCACCTCGCCGAGGCGGCTGCCGCGCGAGTACTCCGCCAGCCAGGTGCCGGCGGCGATCCCGAGCGGCGCGCCGATGGCGATCGCCATCAGGCAGATCAGCGCGCTGCCGACGAAGGCATTGGCCAGGCCGCCGGGCATCTCCGGCGGCGGCGTCGCCTCGGTGAACAGCGCGAGGCTGAAGGCCGACAGTCCGCGGCTGAGGGTAGTCCACAGGATCCAGCCGAGCACCGCGAGGCCGAGCACCGCCGCGAGCACGGCCAGGCTCATCGCCAGCGCGTTCTTGAAGCCTCTGTAGCGTTGCAGGCCCATGTTCATGCGCTGCCCTCGCGCCGGCGCAACTGGCGCAACATCAGGCGCGAGGCCACCAGCACCACGAAGGTGATCAGGAACAGCACGAAGCCGAGCCCCAGCAGCGAGGAACGATGCAGCGGGTCGATCGCCTCGGCGAACTCGTTGGCAATCGCCGAGGCGATCGAGGTGCCGGGGTCGAGCAGCGAGACCGACACCGAGTAGGCATTGCCGATCACGAAGGTGACCGCCATGGTTTCGCCGAGCGCGCGTCCGAGGCCAAGGAAGATGCCGCCGATCACCGCACCGCGGGTGTACGGCAGCACGATGTCCCAGACCACTTCCCAGCGGGTGCAGCCCAGTGCGTAGGCCGATTCCTTCAGGCGCGATGGCACGGTCAGGAACACCTCGCGCATCACCGAGGCGGTGAACGGCACCACCATCACCGCCAGCACCAGGCCGGCGGTCAGCTTGCCGATGCCCAGCGGCGGCCCCTGGAACAGTGTGCCGATCCACGGCAACGCGCCGGCGTGATCGTTGAGCCAGGGATAGACGTGCTCGCCGAGCAGCGGCGCCAGCACGAACAATCCCCACATGCCGTAGATGATCGACGGGATGCCGGCGAGCAACTCGATGGCCATTCCGACCGGCGTGCGCAGCCACGGCGGCGCCACCTCGGTGAGGAACAGTGCGATGCCGAAGCTGATCGGCACCGCGATGACGAGCGCGATGGCCGCCGTGGTCAGGGTCCCGGCGATCGCCACCAGAGCGCCGAAGATGCGCGCGCCCGGATCCCAGGTGTCGCCGGTGAAGAACGCCCAGCCGAAAGTCTCGAAGGCCTCGCGCCCGCCCCAGAGCATCGAGGCCGCGGCGCCGGCCAGCGCCAGCATGACGATCGCGGCGGCGGCCGCCATCGCGAGCGCGAAGGCGCGGTCCATGCGCGAGCCGCGCAGGCCCGGCGCGGGCGATTCGACAGCGGCAAGGGGCGTGGACATGCGCGAGGCCAGGTCGGGGTCAGTACTTCAGTTCCGCGGCCCAGTAGGCCTCGACTTGGTCGACCAGGGTCTGCGGCAGCGGCACGAAGTGCAGCGCCTCGGCCTGCGCACGGCCGTCCTGGTAGACCCAGCGGAAGAAGTCGAGCACCGCCTTGGCGCGCGCCGGGTCCTTCGGCTGCTGGTAGACCAGGATGAAGTTGGTCGCGGCGATCGGCCAGGCACCGGCGCCCGGGGCGTCGGTCATCACCAGGTAGAAGTCCTTGGTCGTGGCCCAGTCGGCGCTGTCGGCGGCGGCCTGGAAGCTCTCCGCGCTGGGCTGCACCCACTCGCCGGCGCGGTTCTGCAGGCTGGTGTAGCCCATCTTGCCCTGCAGCGCATAGGACAGTTCGACATAGCCGATGCCACCCTTGATCTGCTTGACGTAGGCCGCGACGCCCTCATTGCCCTTGCCGCCGACACCGGTCGGCCAGCGCACCGTGGTGCCCTCGCCGACCTTCTGCTTCCACTCCGGGCTGACCTTGGACAGGTAGTTGACGAAATTGAAGGTGGTGCCGGAGCCATCGGTGCGGTGGACGACAGTGATGCGCGCTTCCGGCAGCGCCACGCCCGGATTGAGCGCGACGATGGCCGGATCGTTCCACTGGGTCAGCTTGCCCAGGAAGATGTCGGCGAGCACCGCGCCAGTCAGGCGCAACTGGCCGGGCGTCAGGCCCGGGACGTTGATCACCGGAACCACGCCGCCGATCGCCGACGGGAACTGGCGCAATCCGGCCGCCGCCAGTTCCTCCGGTGGCAGCGGCGCATCCGAAGAACCGAAATCCACCGTGCCGCCCTTGATCTGGGCGATGCCGCCGCCGGAGCCGATCGACTGGTAGTTGACGCGCACACCGGTGGCCTGGTTGTAGTCGGCCGACCAGCGCGACATCACCGGAAAAATGAAAGAAGCACCGGCGCCCGTGATGTCGCTGGCGCGCGCCGGTGTGGAGAGAGCCGCAGCCAGCGCAAGACCGGCGAGGAGATGCCTGAAAGTCGCGTACATGGGGATTCCTGGGACAGGGCTGCCGGCGGCGGACGCCGGCAGCGAGGTGTGCGTATCAGAGTTCCGCGGCGTTGCAGTGAGATGACGCTGGCGTCACCAATAGAACTGCACGCGCGCCTCGACCACGTTCGGGTCGTCGTTGATGTCGCGCGCCAGGGTGCGGTTGAACTTCTCGCTGCTGGCGGCCACGTAGTTGAACATGAACTTGAAGTTGGACCGCCAGTACCAGTTCACGCCGACAGTCAGGTTGTGTCCCTCACCACCGGCAACCGGATCGTCGTTCAGGTCGGTCGCGTCGTAGCGCAGGCCGAGCTGCCACATGCCGCTGCCCGGCTGGTCCGGGTAGCTGGTGACCGGCAGGCCGGCCTTGTAGGTCCAGGTCTCGCCGGTGATGTTCCACACGCCGTAGACATACCAGCTGGTGGCGTCGAAATCGTCGCCCGGCACCGTCGCGAAGGGCGTGTCGTAGCGGGCCACCCGTGACTGCATGTACTCGGCCTGGACCTTGAACGGACCCTGCACATAGGCGCCTTCCACGCCGACCGTGCGCTGGCGGTCGGCGTTGCGGAAATCGCCGGTGTCGACCAGGCGCGCGGTGGCCAGGTCAGCGTCCGGACGCACGCGCAGGCGCAGGGTGTCGGCGTCGGTGTCGTAATCCATCGCCGAGATGCCCAGGTGCAGGAAGCGCCCGGCCTCGTTGATCGGCGCGTAGTAGGCGCGCGCGCCCCAGCCGGCGCCATGCGCCAGGTTGCGCGTCAGCTCGCGCCCGAACCAGCCCAGCGAGTAGCCGTAGCTGGCCTCCTCGACGCCGTAGGCCACGCCCACGCGGCGGGCGACGCCGAGCAGGTTGGTGACCATCGCCTTGGAGATGAAATCGTTGTGGCGGGTGCTGGTCAGCTCTTCCAGGCTGTTGAACTGCTTGTACTGGCCGGCCTGGAGATACCGCGTGCCCATCTTGTAGCGCACGAAGGTATCGAGGAACTTGTTGGCCTTGGCGTCGTAGCCCGCCTGCCAGTCGAAGCTCACGCCCTTGCCGATCAGGATCACCTCGGCGCGGCGCAGCTCGAACTCCTGGTCCTTGCCGTCATTCGTATCGGCGCCGTTGAGGTCGACCAGGTCATTGTCGAAATAGTAGGAATCAGCCTGGAACAGGCCCTGCAACGAAACCTCGCTGCCGCCGATCACATCGATGGCGATGTCGGCGTGGGCCGGGCTGGAGAGACCCGCCACCAGGGCGAGGGCGAGCAATCGAGGCGTGTGGCGCATGGGGGAGCGTCCGGTCCGTTTGGAATGTGACAAACGCTATGACCGAAATGTTTCCGCCGTGTGACAGTCTGGTCCACGGACTGCAACGCTTGCGACGCATGCCTGCAACCTGACAGCGTTGGCGCATCGGCGCGCGGTTGCAGCCGGGTGCGCGCGATGCTCGAATCGTCGCTGGATCCGGGGAACGGCCTGATGCTCGATCATTTTCGCGAACTGCTGGCGCCGCTCGGGCACATCCGCACGCGCGCGATGTTCGGCGGGACCGGGATCTGGTGCGACGATGCGTTCATCGCGATCGTCATCGACGACCAGATCTACCTCAAGGTGGATGGGCTGACCCAGCCCGAATTCGAACGCTGGGGCCTGCAGCCCTTCGCCTACAGCGCCAAGGGCAAGACCGTCACCCTCGGTTTCTGGACGGTGCCCGAGGAGGCGCTGGAGTCGGCGCGGGCGATGAAGCCCTGGGGCCTGATGGCGCTGGCCGCCGCGACACGCAAATCGCTGGGCCAGAGCCGGAAACGGAACTGAGCAGGGGCGAATGCGGAGCCCGGCAGCCGGGCTCCGCGCGCCGCGAAGTGCTGATGCTTACTCGGTGAATTCCAGCTGCAGATCGTCTTCGCAGAAATCGAAGGCGGCCGGCTCTGACTCGCTGCCGTCCTGGTAGAGTCGCTGGTGTCCTGTGGGCGCTCATGGGTCACGAACTACCCAGGTCTTGCCGTCCTCGCTGGCGAGGATGCGCGTGATGGCGCTGCCGGTCGAATTGGTCACGGTGAAGTCCCAGGCGTGGCCGACGCTCGCGCAAGCCAGCAGCACGGCACCGGTCAGCAGCTTCGAAGTCAGATTCATGCGGATTCCCCAAGGGTCGCTGGGCGTGCCCGCAGCCAATCTAGCGCGGCCTCCGGGCCCGGAATGTGTATCGTGATCACCGGTGGGTGGGGGGGGGGGGGGGGGGGGGGGGGGGGGGGGGGGCGGGTCCTCCTGCCCGGCCCCGCGCCCCGTGCCCCGCTCCTCAATCACCCAACCCGAAGAACGCGCGGATCCGCGCGCCGATCGCGGCCGATGGATCCTCCTCCTCGGACTGGGGGGGACTGCCCCGCCAGGCGGCCCTCTCCAGGGGCCCGGCGAGGCGATGACGCGCGAGATCTCGCCGGCAATTTCCGGGCGCGCGCGCAGCACCGATTCGAAGCCGCTCTTGCCCAGGCGCAGGCATTCCAGGTCGCTGCGGGCGGTTACCGTGGCGCGCCGCGGAGCGCCGGTCATCATGCCCATCTCGCCGACCACGCTGCCCGGCATCAGCGTGGCGATATGCGTGCGCTTGCCGTTCTGCTCGACCCACACGTCGGCCTCGCCGGAGACGATCAGGTACAGCCAGTGCGCCACCCGGCCCTGGCGGGTGACCGTGCTGCCCTTGACGAAGGGCGCCACCGAAGTCTTCTCCGCAAGCGAGCGCAACTCGGCCTCGGAAAAGCGGCTGAACAGATCGACTTCCGCCAGCAGCGCCTGGCGCCGCGCCACTTCCTCCTCCTGGACCGAGGCCTTGCGGCGATCGTTTTCCTTGATCACCAGACGCTCCTCGGACATCACCGCCAGGCGGATGCCCTGGCGCGCCAGGGCCGCGAGCGCGTGCCGGCGGATGTGCGAATCGGTGGGATCGTCCGGGCGCGGATCCTCCATCCAGTAGCGCAGCGCGTAGCGCGCGAAGCCCTGGTTGATGTCCATCAGCACTGCGCTCGGCGGCGGATCCAGCAGCACATTCGGCGCATCGCTGTCGCGCACCGAGTCCTCCAGCACCTGCAACACCCGAGTCGGGTTGGCATCGATATCGACATTGAACCAGACCCAGCGGCGCCAGCGCGTGCGCGCTTCCGAACGCGAGCCGATGACCATGAAGCGGTTCTTGACCAGCCAGCCGTTGGGGATGATCACGGTCTCGCGATTGCGCGTTTCCACCGCGGTGTGGCGCCAGCGTACGTCGACCACCTGGCCGCTGACACCGTCGATCACCACCCAGTCACCCACGCGCACCGAGTCATCGAGCTGCAGCACCACGCCGCCGAGGATGTTGCCGAGGGTGTCCTGCATCGAGAAGGCGAGCACCGCAGTGATCACCGCGGAGGTCGCCAGCAGGCTCTTCAGGTCCAGCCCGACGCCCGCCAGCCAGTAAAGCAGCCAGGCAACCACCAGACCGGTGACGCACAGGTCCTCCACGATGCGCGCAAAGTCCAGGCGCAAGCGCGGCAAGATCGCGCGGAACAGCAACAGCGACGCCAGCCGGATGATCACCGCGCCGGTGCCGACGGTCGCCACCGCGCTCAAGACTGCCGCAGCACGCGCCGACCCCCAGCGGTGCAAGGCCGAACCCACCACCAGCACCAGCGCCATCAGCGCTGCCAACACCAGCATGTTGCGAATAATCGCGCGGTCCTTCGGCTTCAACGCGAGCAGCAGCAAGCCGAGCCCCACCGCGATCGCAATGCCAAGGCCAGTCTGCTGCTCCAGTTGGTTCAGGTTCATCGCCAGCCCTTGGATGCGCGTCGGGTGGGGGGAGGATAGCGGGGGAGTCGGGCGCACGAGAGCCACTTGATGAAGCGGGGCAAGGGGCAGGGGGCGGGGGACCTCCGGAACGAGAAGCGGGGCAAGGGGCAAGGGGCAAGGGGCAGGGGGCGGGGGACGTGGCCTGGGGCACGCTCCGGCTGTGTCGTAGACGGGACTCTCGCATCGCTGGGCCAAGCTGATCGAGACGGCGTCTACGACACCGTTCGTCCGTGCACCAAAACAGGTCCCCTGCCCCCTGCCCCGCTTTCCGCTTTAAAGGCCCCTGCCCCTTGCCCCGCGCAACTTAACCCCACTCCCCGCCCCCGCGCGTTTCAGTCATCGAACCCACGCCGCAGGAGACGGCCATGAACACGCGCAACCTGGTTTCGATGCTTGCCCTCGCCGCCGCGCTGGCGCCGGCGTTTGCCGCCGCACAGCGGGTCGAGGTGCGCCTGGAAGACCGCACGCTCGGGCGCAGCATTCCGCTGCACCGCGTCGACGGCCGCCAGTACGCCGCCGGCGAACCCGGCAACCGCTATGCAATCCGGCTGACCAATCGCACCGGCGAGCGCGTGCTCGCGGTGGTCTCGGTCGATGGCGTCAATGTCGTCACCGGCCAGACTGCGAATCCGCAGCAGTCCGGCTATGTGCTGGAGCCGTGGCAGAGCACCACCATCAACGGCTGGCGCAAGAACATGAACGAGATCGCCGCGTTCAACTTCGCGCCGCTGCCAGAAAGCTACGCGGCGCGCACCGGGCGCCCGGGCGATGTCGGCGTGATCGGCGTCGCGGTGTTCGAAGAGCAGCGCTACTACCCGCAGTACGACGACGAAATCGCGCTATCCAAGCGCGAGCCGGCCCCCGCGCCTTACCCCGGCGCGCAGGCGCCGGCCGCGCCCTCGGCCCGCGACCAGGCCGCCGGCAGCGCCGCCGCGGAAATGGCACGCCCACGCAGCGAGGAGAAGCTCGGCACCGGCCACGGCGAACGCGAGTGGTCCTACGCGCGGCGCACCGAGTTCGTCCGCAGCACGCCGAACCCGGTCGAGATCAACGCGATCTGGTACGACAGCCGCCGCAACCTGGTCGCCGCCGGCATCCTCCCGCCGCCGTACCGCCACTACGCCGAGCGCGGCGACGCCCGCCCCTTCCCGGGCTTCGTGCCGGATCCGTGGTGAGCACGATCCCCGGCGGCGGCCTCGGGCCGCCGTCGGGGCCGGTTGTGGGTTGTGGGTTGTGGGTTGTGGGTTGTGGGTTGTGGGTTGTGGGTTGTGGGTTGTGGGTTGTGGGTTGTGGGCGGCGAAGCTCGCACGCCGTGGGTCTGTGGGAGCCGACTCCGTCGGCGATCTTTTGCCGGCGGCCGCCGAAACGATCGCGGCTGAAGCCGCTCCCACTGACTTCCGGGTTGCGAGCCTGGCTGCCCAACCCAGAACCCACAACCCACGCGCACAGAACGCAATACCCAGAACCCTTGCCTCCCGCTACCCCTCCCCACCCCCATACAGCGCCCGCTTCGGCGCGCCTGTATGGGCCGCGGCGATCCGCGCGGCCTTCGAGGGCGGCAACTCGGCGGCGAGCAGGGCATACAGGCGACGGCCCTCGTCGATCCGCGCCGCATCGTCCAGTGGCGGCGAGCCGGCGACCACCAGCACGATTTCGCCGCGCTGCTGGTCGGCATCGGATTGCACCCGCGCCAGCAATTCGGCCAGACTGCCGTCGAGCACGGTCTCGAAGCGCTTGGTCAGTTCGCGGCCAATGACGGCGCGGCGCTCGCCACCGAGCACCTCGACGGTCGCCGCCAGGGTCTCGACGATGCGGTGCGGCGCCTCGTACCAGACCAGGGTGCGCGGGTCGCTGGCGATGGCCTGCAGCCGCGCGCGGCGTTCGCCGGCCTTGGCGGGCAGGAAACCCTCGAAGCTGAATCGGTCGGTAGGCAAGCCGGCCACCGACAGCGCCGCGATCAGCGCGCAAGGGCCGGGAATCGGGCTGACCGCGAATCCGGCGGCGCGCACCGCGGCGACCAGGCGGTAGCCGGGATCGCTGATCAGCGGGGTGCCGGCGTCCGAGATCAGCGCCAGCCGCTGGCCCTCGCGCAAGCGCTGCACCAGCGCGGCGGCGCGCTCGCCCTCGTTGTGCTCGTGCACCGCCAGCAATGGTCGTGCGAGGCCGGCGTGGCGCAGCAGCACGCCGCTCTGGCGGGTGTCCTCGCACAGGATGGCATCGACCTCGCCGAGCACCAGGCGCGCACGCGGCGTCAGATCGTCCAGGTTGCCGATCGGTGTCGCCACCACATACAGTGTCGATGGCGCAGTCGCGGTACTCATGTTCACCCCAAGCTATGATCCGGCGTTGGCCACGATAGCGCCCCGTCCTGCTCATGATGCCTAAACTGCTCCGCTTGCTCGTTCCGCTGACGCTGGCGCTGCTGCTCGCCGCCTGCCAGGGCATGCCGTCGCGGCGCGCCGACCTGCCGAGCGAGATGGATGCGCAAACGCTCTACCTGCAGGGCGAGTTCGGCGCCGCCGCGGATGCCTTCCTGCAGCTCGCGCAGGCCAACCGCAGCGAGCGTGCGCGCTACCGGCTGCGCGCCGCCGAGGCCTATCGCGAGGAAGGCGACAGCGCCTCGATGCAGGCATTGGTCGACGAAATCGACCGGCGCAAGCTGCCGGCCGAGGACCAGTTCCGCCTCGACCTGATGGAGGCCGAACTGGCGCTCGGGCGCAACGATGCGGATGCCGCACTGGCATTGCTGCTGACGCCCGAAGGCAGCATTCCCTCCGACCGCGCGCCGCGCTACCACGAGCTGCGCGCGCGGGCGCACGCCGCGAAGGGTGCGACCCTCGACGCGGTGGCTGATCGCGTCGCGCTGGACGCGTTGTTGCCGGAGGGCGCCGACAAGGCGGCGAATGCGGCCGAGATCCGCAAGCTGGTCGGCCTGCTGCCGGAAGAGGACTTGCGCCTGCGCCTGCGCGAGGCCGACCGCAACGACCCACTCTATCCCTGGCTCCTGGCCGGCGCGCGCGCGCAGGCGGAGGCGCGCGGCGCCGGCGGCAGCTATGCCGCCGAGATCGCCGCAACGCGGCCACTCGAAGCCTCCGAACCGGCGGTGGTGCTCACCGATATCGAACGCGCCACTTACGGCCGCGTGGCCGTGCTGCTGCCAAGCAAGGGCCCGTTGGCGGCCGCCGCCGCGGCGGTGCGCGAGGGCATCTTCGCCGCCTACTTCGCCGATCCGAATCCGCGCCCCGCGCTCAAGGTCTACGACGCCGGCGCCAGCGCCGAGGAAGCCATGGCTGCCTACCAGCAGGCGCTCGCGGACGGCGCCGAGCGCGTGCTCGGCCCGATCTCGCGCGAGGCGGTGACCCTGCTGTACCAGAGCGAGGTACAGCGCGTGCCGACGCTCGCGCTGAACTACGCCGACGCGCCCGCGCTGCCGCCGCCGGGCAGCTTGCAGTTCGCCCTGCTGCCCGAGGAGGAGGCCGCTTCGGCCGCCGACCGCATGATCCATCGCGGGCTCAAGCGCGCGCTGGTGCTGGTGCCGAAGGACGAGGTCGGCCAGCGCGCTGCCGCGGCCTTCGGCGAGCGCCTGCGCGCGCAGGGCGGCGTGGTCGCGGGCCAGGCCGAATACGACCCGGCCGCGGCCGACCAGAGCGCCGAGATCCGCCGCCTGATCGGCCTGGAACAGAGCCAGGCGCGGCTGCAGTTCCTGCGCGGCCTGCTCGGCACCGATGTGCGCATGGACCCGACGCCGCGCGCGGACGTCGATGCGATTTTCCTGTTTGCCCGCAATGCCCAGGCGCGCGTGCTGCTGCCGCAGCTGAAGGCCTCGGAGGCCACGCGCTTCCCGATCCTCGCCACCAGCGCGATCTACGGCGGCAGCAACAGCGCCGCGGATGTGGACCTGGATGGCGTCGAGTTCTCCGAAGTCCCGTGGCTGCTCGGCAGCAACAACGAGCCCTCGATCCCGACCCGCGAACAGCTGGTCGCACTGAAGACTGCCTCGGGCCCGGCCGCGCGCCTGTTCGCCTTCGGCATCGATGCCTACCGCCTGCTGCCGCACCTCGAATGGCTGGAGCGCAACCCCGGCCGCCCGGTGATCGGCGCCACCGGCGCGCTGAGCGCCGACCCGAACGGCCGCATCCGCCGCGAACCAGGCTGGGCACGCTACACCGGCGCCAGCCCGCGCCAGGTGGAGTGAAGCCCGGGCCGGCGCAATGAGCGGGGGCACGCGCACCGAGCGACAACTGAGCGGCGATGCCGCCGAGTCCGCGGCGCTGGCGCACCTTCTCGCCGCCGGGCTGCGCCTGGTCCAGCGCAACTACCGCGGGCGCCGCGGCGAAATCGACCTCGTCATGCAGCACGGCGAGGTGCTGGTGTTCGTCGAGGTGCGCTATCGCAGCGCGGATGGCCACGGCGACGGCCTCGACAGCGTCACCGCAGCCAAGCGCAGCCGGCTGGTCAATGCGGCGCGGCAATATGCGCAGGAGCACCCGCCGGTGGCACGCATGGCACAGCGCTTCGATGTCGTCGCGCTCGGCGCGGGCGGCCTGCGCTGGGTGCCCAACGCCTTCCAGGTCAATCGAGGCGCGTGGTGAACGCGCTGCCTACCGCGGTGCGCGACGCACTCTGCAGCGATGCGCTGCTGACCGACGCCGCCAGCTGCGCCGTCTACGGATACGACAACAGCAAGCGCCACGGGCCGGTGCTCGGCGTGGCGCTGCCGCGCAGCGAGGCGCAGGTGCAGGCACTGGTGCGCGCCTGCGCGGCGAGCGGCACGCCGATCGTCGCCCGCGGGCGCGGAACCGCGACCACCGGCGCCACCGTGCCGCTCGCGCCCAGTCTGGTGGTCTGCTTCGAGCGCATGCAGCGGATCGTCGAGATCGTACCCGGCAACCGCTTTGCCGTGGTCGAACCCGGGGTGATCAATGGCGAACTGCAGGCGGCGCTGGCTGCCCACGGCTTCTTCTGGCCACCCGACCCGACCAGCGCGCCTTATGCCAGCGTCGGCGGGAACCTGGCGTGCAACGCCGGCGGCCCGCGCACCGTGAAGTACGGCGCCTGCCGCGAGAATGTGCTCGGGCTGCGCTTCGTCAGCGGCACTGGCGCGGCGATCGCCTGCGGCGGCTTCACCACCAAGGCCTCGGTGGGCTACGACCTGTCGCGCCTGCTGATCGGTTCCGAAGGCACCCTCGGGCTGATCACCTCCGCGACCCTGAAACTGACGCCGCTGCCGCAGGCGCGCGTGCCGCTGCGGGCGCTCTACGCCAGCGTGGACGCCGCCGCCGAGGCCGTCGCGCGCCTGATGGCACAACCGGCCACACCGTCCGCACTCGAGTTCATGGACGCGCGCGCGATCGAGCTGGTGCGCACTCCCGCTGGACTCGACCTGCCAGCCGAAGCGCAGGCTCTGTTATTGATCGAAGCCGATGGCAGCGCGGCGGCCTTGAGCGAGTCGGTGGCCGCAATCGTTGCCGCCGCGAGTGGCGAGGGCTGCCTTGAGGTGCGCCAGCCGCAGCCGCCAGACGACGGGGCCGGACTGTGGGCAGCACGCAAGGCCTTGAGCCCGATCCTGCGCTCGCTGGCGCCGCGCAAGATCAACGAGGACGTGGTCGTGCCGGTGACCCGGCTGCCGGCGCTGGTGCGCGGTGTGCAGGCGCTCGGCGAACGCCACGACACCCTGATCGTCTGCTTCGGCCACGCCGGCAACGGCAATCTGCACGTCAACCTGCTCTACGACCCGGCGCAGGGCAACGCCGAGGCCCGCGCCCGCGACTGCCTGGACGCGGTCTTCGACCTGGTCATCCGGCTCGACGGGACCCTGTCAGGTGAGCACGGCGTCGGCATCGACAAACGCGACTTCCTGCCCCGCGCCCTGCCCCCCGCCACCCTCGCCCTGATGCGCACCATCAAGGCCCAGTTCGACCCCCACGGCATCCTCAACCCGGGCAAGGTGCTGCCGGGCTGAGCCCATGGGCAGAACAGGGGTCGATCATGTTTGTTGACACTTTGCACTCGGGCACATAGCGTCACCCAGCCACAACTCACGTACAACCATGCCCCTGCCAGTCATCAACGGAAAGCTGAAAGCAATGGCCAAGCGCCTGGCCATAGTCGCATGCACCCTGACAGCAACGAATTGCACCTCAACCCAGGTCCTGATGCCTCCTGTGACTGCGCATGGCGTCACGTGCACAGGCAAGATCTGCGGCGACGTTCTCAATGTCTTTTCGAACAAACTCCCCCAATCGCAACTCGGTGTCGCTGCGTTCGAAGATTTCGACATGGAGCCATTCTGCGCGGAGCTCCGAGCGACCCGCCCACCCGGCCCCGGGGATAGCGAGTGCCGCGCCAGCAACCCGCCACTGGTGCCCGGATCTCCCGGTTTCGTATCGAACGGCTGTGGCGATGGATCAATCTATTCGACCATTGCACAAGAAGTCGCTGGATTGGGCCTGGACGGCTATCTCGGTGACCTGAATCACCCCTTCCCCGGCATCAGCTTCGGTCCGGCGTGCACAGCGCATGATTATTGCTACGGCACCGCAAACTCTACCCAAGGAGCCTGCGATTACGGCTTTGGTCAGGCCCTCGATGATGTCTGCAACCGTGCACTTGCCTACACATCCGAGTGTCAAGCAATTTCAGCCAGACTTGTGTCGGCGGTGGCCCGCTTGGGGGGCGATGCATACGAGGAGTCGCTGCGGGCAAAGACCTGCTCCCTGTGGGCGCAGGACATGACCGAAAATGGTTGCGCCGACCAACGAAACTCTCAGGCTTCTATCCGAAGCTCATTCCGGCGCTCGCACTGGTCGCCGTGATGTTTGTTTTCCTGGTCCGCCCGGATCCGGGCCCATCGCCTGCCAGTCCCCCCGCGGACACGAACGATGTCGCAGAGGCGCCGGCTCTTGCGGCGGAGGAGGCAAGGAACTCCCCCCATCCGGCGCAACCACGCCCACCCCGCCTGCGCCGGCGCCTGCAATCGCGATCCCGCCCGGATTCCGGTTCGCTGGCATTCGCGAGGTAAGAGCTGCATCTTCGATTGATGAGTTGCTGGCGGATCACCCGGAAACCGAGCAGGCCATCATCCGCGACTTCATCAACCAACTGGACCCGGCGGCGTATCTGTTCCGCTCACCCATAGAACTCGAGTGGATGGTGCAACGTGGATTCCCGATGCCCGCCGAGATCCTCGCCGCGTCGCGCATGAGCGATGACGATCTCATGCAAATGGCACTCGCGGGCAATACCAAGGCGGCCTTCCTGGCCATCCAGCGGAATAACCAACGCCCGAAGGCCGAAGCGTATCTGCCTGGACAAGGATTCTTGCGCCAACGGCAGATCAACGCGCTGGCAGCCGCCGTCGGATCGCCTTTCATCGGGTATCTGTATGCCCAGGAGTTGCAGCGCAACTACCCGAGCGAACCTGGGGCAGGAGCCGGCGGACTCTTGCTCGTCATCGCGCGCGGCGATTCCCGCCCCACCGACACATTCGATCTCAGGGGAGTCAATGCCGCCGGGATGATGTCGAGCTACGCCAACATTCTCGGCCAAGAGGAAGGCATGCAAACCGTCGTCCGCTCAATTTCTCCCTGTGGCGCCGCACCGGTATTCCCAATGTCGCCGGCCACGCACGAGGAACTCCTTCGGCTGCGAGCGTCGAGGAATCAGCCCCCCGGCAACGGCTAAGACAGCCCTGATGAACGCCGAACCTCAGCCGCGTGTCTCAGGGTCCAAGACACGCGGGCTGCGACACCTGATTCGTACCAATCCTCATCGCCGATGGACCGGCGATGCGAAAAGCGTTCGGACAAGGTCCGGACCCACAGATGCCGCGAGCTTGCTGTGCGTGGGTTTGGACCTGGTCCAAACGCTGTTGCTCTGGGCGCTCCCGCGATGAGGATTGGTACGAATCAGGACGCGACATGTACCGTGAAGTACATACGCAAACAAGCGTACCGGCAGGGGCGGCCTGGGATCCAATGTACTCGCAACCACCCGCAGGCGCCGATGGACTGGCGCCTGCAGGCTTGCGGGATCAGACGACGCCCTGGGCGATCATCGCGTCGGCGACCTTGACGAAGCCGGCGATGTTGGCGCCGCGGACGTAATCCACGTAAGTCTTGTCGTTGGGATCCGTGCCGTAGCGTTCGCAGCGCTCGTGGATGCCGCGCATGATGTCGCGCAGCAGGCGCTGGAGTTCCTCTTCCTTCCAGGTGATGCGCGCGGAGTTCTGGGTCATCTCCAGGCCGGAGACCGCCACGCCGCCGGCGTTGGCCGCCTTGCCCGGCGCGAACAGGATGCGCGCAGCCTGGAAGGCGTGCACGCCTTCGAGGTCGGTCGGCATGTTGGCGCCTTCGGCGACCCCGTAGACGCCATTGGCGAGCAGGGTACGCGCGTCGTCGCCGTTGATCTCGTTCTGCGTGGCACACGGGAAGGCGAGGTGCGCCGGCACGATCCACGGCCGCTGGCCGGCGTGATAGCTGCCGCCGAACTTCGCGGTGTATTCC
Source organism: Rhodanobacteraceae bacterium (assembly GCA_016713135.1). NCBI lineage: Bacteria > Pseudomonadati > Pseudomonadota > Gammaproteobacteria > Lysobacterales > Rhodanobacteraceae > Rhodanobacteraceae bacterium. The sequence continues at coordinate 767,752 of JADJPR010000023.1, forward strand.
TCGATGCGTCCGCGGCGCTTGTTCTTGAGGTCCTTGATGAAGGCCAGCTTCTCATGGGTGAAGCCGTCCGGATCGTGGATGAAGCCATCCGAATCCGACAGCGTCACCGGCTTGCCGCCAAGGTGCAGGATCTTCTCCACCGCGTGCTGCGCGACATTTGCCGGAGCCGGAGACCAGCACGGTCTGGCCTTCCATCGTGCGGCCGCTGCGCTTGAGCATGTCTTCCATGAAGTACACCGCGCCATAGCCGGTGGCCTCGGTGCGGATCGGGCTACCGCCGTATTCCAGGCCCTTGCCGGTGAGCACGCCCACGTAGCGATTGGTGATGCGTTTGAACTGGCCGAACATGTAGCCGATCTCGCGCCCGCCGACACCGATATCGCCGGCCGGGACGTCGGTGTCCTCGCCGACATGGCGGTAAAGCTCGGTCATGAAAGACTGGCAGAAGCGCATGATCTCGGCTTCCGACTTGCCCTTCGGATTGAAGTTGGAACCGCCCTTGCCGCCACCCATCGGTAGACCGGTCAGTGCGTTCTTGAAGGTCTGTTCGAAGGCGAGGAACTTGAGCACGCCCTGGTTGACCGACGGGTGGAAGCGGATGCCGCCCTTGTAGGGGCCGATCGCGCTGTTGTTCTGGATGCGGTAGCCGCGGTTGACGCGGATGTTGCCGGCATCGTCCTGCCAGCAGACGCGGAAGGAGATCACGCGGTCCGGCTCGGCCATGCGCTCCAGGATCTGGTACTCGTGGTACTTCGGGTTCTCGCGGATGTAGTCGAGCACGCTCTCGGCCACCTCGCGCAGCGCCTGGATGAACTCCGGCTGTCCTGGATTGCGCTTCTCCACCCCTTCGACGAATACATCGAGACTCGGTACCGATTCACGCCCCATGTCGCTCTCCGTAATAGGCCTGGATGGCCTGTCAAGTCCGCCGATGGAGGCCGAAGATACTCCTTGCAATCGATTGAACAAGATTCGTTCGCGAAATTGCTCGCAGTCAGACCGCCGCAACGACGTCCCCCGACCAAGGTTCAGCGCAAGGCCCGGGGAACGCCCATAGAATCGGGCGATGCAAGCAACCCCACCCGCATCCTCCTGGCGCGAACACGCGCTGTATTTCGCCGCCTGGGCCGCGATTGGCCTGGCGCTGGCGATCGTGCTGCTGTGGTGGCGCCACGGCTGGCCCGGCCTGCATGGCAACTCGCCCAACGGTGGTCCGCGCAGCTATGCGGCCGCAGTCGGTGCGGCGGGGCCCTCGGTGGTCAACATCTACGCCAACCGCATCGTCACCGAGCCCGCCTATTCGCAACTGCAAGGGAATCCCGCGGCGCAGCGCTTCCTCGGCCCGAGCTTTTCGCCGATCGGCCCGCCGCGCCAGCGGCTGGAAGAGAGCCTGGGGTCTGCGGTGATCGTACGCACCGACGGCTACCTGCTGACGAGCAACCACGTGATCGAGAACAAGGACAACATCCGCGCGGTGCTGTGGGACGGGCGCACCACCGACGCGCGCATCGTCGCCACCGATCCGGACACCGACCTGGCGGTCCTCAAGATCGATGCGGACGACCTGCCGGCGGTGTCCTTTGCGCCGGAGGGCGCGCTCAACATCGGCGATGTGGTGCTTGCCATCGGCAACCCCTTCGGCCTGGGGCAGAGCGTGACCATGGGCATCGTCAGCGCGCTCGGCAACGAGCGGCTGAACCTCGGCCTGGCGGGATACGAGGACTTCATCCAGACCGACGCCGCGGTCAACACCGGCAACTCGGGCGGCGCGCTGGGGAACGCCGAAGGGCAACTGGTGGGGATCAACACCGCAATGTTCGGCCGCGGCCGCGGTGCCGAGGGCATCAGCTTCGCGATCCCGGCCGAGACCGCCCACGCGGTGCTCGATGACATCGTGCGCCAGGGCTTCGTGACCCGCGCCTGGCTCGGCGTTGACCTCGCCGCAGTCGAGATGCGCCACGCCTTGACGGGCGAGCAGCGCATCGGCCTGCAGATCCAGGCGATCGCGGCCGCCTCGCCCGCGGCGCTGGCCGAACTCCGGCCAGGCGACATCCTGATCGGGTTCAAGGGCGCGCCGATCACCTCGCTGCCGCAGTTCCGCGGCGACGAGGCAAACTCCGCGCCCGGCTCCGAAGTGGATGTCGAAGTGCTGCGCGCCGGCCTGACCTTCACCAAGCGGGTGACCCTGGCGCAGAAGCCACCCGTGGGCTGAGCGTGTTCGCGCCGCCGTCAGGCTGTGCGCCTTAGAATTGCGCGATGAAACTTGCCGCGATCACGCTGGACCTGGACGACACCCTGTGGCCGATCGCCCCGGTGATGGAGCGCGCCGACCAGGCCTTGCAGGACTGGCTGGCGGCAAATTGTCCCGACGTGGCCCGGGCATTGCCGATCGCAGCCATGCGTGCGCTGCGCGACGAGGTGTTCGCCACCCATCCGCACCTCGGTCACGACTTCACCGAGATGCGCCTGATCTGCCTGCGCCGCGCGCTCAACCCGCACGGCTACGGTGAGCGCGAGGTCGCGCAGGCCTTCGAGGCCTTCTACGCCGCGCGCAACCAGGTGGAGCTGTACCCGGAGGTCGGCGACGCCCTCGAGCGCCTCGCGCGGCGGGCCCCGCTGGTGTCGCTGAGCAATGGCAACGCCTGCCTCGATCGCGTCGGCCTGTCGCATTTGTTCCGCGCCCAGATCACCGCGCGCAGCTTCGGCACCGCCAAGCCGGACGCCGCGATCTTCCACGCCGCCTGCGCGCTGGCCGGCAGCGCGCCGGACCAGACCCTGCACGTGGGCGACCACCCCGAGCAGGACGTGCTTGGCGCCCTCGGCGCCGGCCTGCACGCCGCCTGGCTGGACCGCGAAGGCAGCGGCTGGCGCCACGGCGGCCAACCGCCGCGCACCTTCAGCTGCCTGCGCGAGCTGGCGGAGTTCGTCGAGACGCTCTGAGGCTGGCACCCCCGTCGCTTCCGGTGACGCTGATACAAGAAGCGGGGACGCAGAGAACGCAGAGGAGAAGCAGAGAGAACACAGAGAAAATCTCCCAGCCCTTCTGCGCTTGCTTTCTCGCGTCCTGCGTCCGGTCTTCCAGGAACACCAAGCGGACGCCGCATCAGGAGCCAGCGGCACCTAGGGCACAGGAGACGCAGAGAGCACACAGAGAAAAGCTCCCAGCCCTTCTCTGCGCTCTCTCTGCTTCTTCTCTGCGTTCTCTGCGTCCTGCTCTTTGCCCAGGTTCGACTCAGGGCCCCGAGTCCAGATGCTTGTCTCTGCGCTCCTCTGCGTCCTACGCGTCTCCGCGTTGAACGGGTCCATCCTTCACGCGACGCAAATAAAAACGATTCGCATTTGATGTAGAATCGACGCTGCTCTTCCCCTACCTCTGGAGTGCAGCATGTCCTATCGCAACACCTTCATCTTCGCGCTGGCGCTGGCAGGCGCCGCGCCGGTCTTCGCCACGGGCCTCGCCACCTGCGATTCCGGCGACAAGGCCGGCTGGCAGTCCACCGAGGTGCTGCAGAAGCAGCTCACGGACAAGGGCTGGACGGTGCGCCGGATCAAGGAAGACGGCGGTTGTTATGAGGTCTATGCGCTGGACGAGAAAGGCGCAAGGGTGGAGGCCTATTTCCACCCGGTGACGCTCGCGCCGGTGCCGACCGCAGAGCACCATTGAGCGCAGTTGGCACGGTCCGGGTGTGGGATGCGCTGGTGCGCATCCTGCACCTTTGTTTCATCGGCGGCGTGTCCGCGGCCTGGTTCACGCGCCACGCCGCTGGCCCGTGGCACGAGTGGATCGGATACGCGGTGATGGCGGCGCTCGCCCTGCGCCTGCTGTGGGGCTTCGTCGGCGCGGGATCTGCGCGTTTCGCGCGATTCGTGCGCGGCCCGGCGGCGACACTCGGGTATGCGCGAGGCCTCGCGGCGGGCCATGCACCACGCTACGTCGGCCACAATCCGCTCGGCGCATGGATGATCGTGACGCTGCTGCTGCTGCTGGCGACGATCTCGTTCACCGGCTGGCTCTCGACCACCGACCGCTATTGGGGCATCGAATGGGTGATGAACCTGCACCTGTGGGCCACTTGGGCGTTGCTGGCGCTGGTGCCGCTGCACGTGGCCGGGGCGATCCATGCGTCGCTGAAGCACCGCGAGAACCTGATCACTGCGATGATCCACGGCCGCAAACGAGCCCCCGCCGCCGATGACATCGCTCCCTGAACCCGCTTCCGTGATTGCGCGCGGCGAGCGCCTGTTGCTGCGCCAGCTGACCGAAGCCGACGCCGCATTCATGCTGCAGCTGGTCAACGAACCCGGCTGGCTGGCCAACATCGGCGACCGCGGCGTGCGCACGCTGGAAGATGCAGTCAGATACCTGCGGGACGGCCCGCTGTCGCTGTACCCGCGGCTCGGCTTCGGCTTCTGGGCGATCGAAAGGCTGGACGTGCCCGGACCGATCGGCATCTGTGGCCTGATCCGGCGCGACACCCTGCCGGATGTGGACATCGGCTACGCGCTCCTCGGCGATTTCGAGGGCCTGGGCTACGCGACCGAGGCCGCGCGGCTGACGCTGGACCTCGCGCGCGTGCGCTACGGCCTCGCGCGCCTGGTCGCGATCGTCTCGCCGGGCAACCATGCCTCCGAACGCCTGCTGGCGAAACTCGGGATGCAGCGCGAGGGCATGATTGCGCAGGGCGACCCGCCGGAGGAACTGAACCTGTGGGCGATGTCGCTGGCACCAGCGCGCTGACACGGGGTGCCGCGCCAGCCCTGCTCTCTCAAGCAGAGTTCGAAAGCCCTGGATTCCGCGGCAAGGCGTCCAGCAAGGCGCGCAGGGCCATCGACCCGGGCAGCGCCAGCAGTTCTTTGGCGGCCCCATGTTCGACCACCTGGCCGCGTTCCAGCACCAGCAGTTCGTCGCACAGCCAGCGCACCGCCGCGAGATCGTGCGAGATGAACAGCAGCGCCAGTCCGCGCGCTGCCGCGAGCCGGTCGAGCAATTGCAGGATCTGCCATTGGGTCTCGCTGTCCAGCGCACTGGTCGCCTCGTCGCAGACCAGCACCTCGGGCGCGGTTGCCAGCGCACGTGCGATCGCCAGGCGCTGGCGCTGGCCGCCGGAAAACTGCGCCGGATAGCGCGCCAGCGCCGACGAATCCAGCCCCACCGCCGCCAGCGCAGCAACCGCGGCTGCGGCGCGCGCGCCGGGCACAGCCGGCGTACCCGCCAGCGCCAGCGCCTCGTCCAGCATCGCATCGACGCGCTGCATCGGGTCGAGGCTGCGATACGGATCCTGGAACACCATCTGCACCCGTGGGCGCCAGCGCCGCAGCGTGGCGCGATCGAGCGCATGCAACTCGCGGCCGAACCACTGCACGCCGCCGGCGCGCGGGCGCAGCAGGCCGAGCAAGCCGCGCGCGAGGGTCGACTTGCCGGATCCGGAGCCGCCGACCACGCCCAGGCGCTGCCCCGCCGCCAGCGCCAGCGTCGCATCCCGCAGCGCGGGCAGGACCGGCGCCTGCCAGGGCCAACGCGGCCCTTCGGCATGCGCCAGCGTCAGGTCGCTGGCAGCGATCAGCGCACCGCCCTCCGCCGACGCCGGTGCCTGGCGCGCCGCGCGCGACATCGCCGCAGGCAGGCCACCGGGCGCTGTGAGCGAGGCCCGGCCACGCTCCAAATGATGGATCCGCCCGCAGTATTCGGCCACCCGCGGCAAGTCGTGGCTGATCAGCAGCAGGCCCATGCCGCGCTGCGCAGCGAGCCCCGCGAGCAGGTCGCAGACGCGTCGCGCGAGCACCGGATCGAGCGCGCTGGTGGGTTCATCGGCGATCAGCAATTCGGGCTGCGGCAACAGGGTCAGCGCCAGCATCGCGCGCTGGCGCTGGCCGCCGGAGAGCTGGTGCGGAAACGCGCGCAGCCAGCGCGGATCGGCGTCCAGGCCGACCTCCGCCAGCGCCGCGTCAATCCGCAGGCGCAGGGCTGCGCCGGTCAACCCGGGCGCATGCACCCGCAGGCACTCGCGCAACTGGTCGCCGATGCGGCGCAGCGGGTGCAGGCTGCTGGCGGCGTCCTGGAACACATAGGCGACGCGACGGCCGCGCAATGCATCGGGCGAAGCCAGCCGCTCGCCGCGCCAGCGCAGTTCGCCGCCGCGCCATTGCGCACCCTGCGGCAGCAATCCGACCAGCGCGCGCGCAACCAGGCTCTTGCCCGCTCCGGAACCACCGACCAGCGCCACCGCCTCACCGGCAGCGATCGTCAGGTCGAGGCCGTCGATCACATGCGCAGAGTCGCCGGCGAAGCCGACCTGGAGCCCGCGAACCTCCAGCAGGGGCGTGCTCAAGCGCTGGCCCCGGTCAGGCGCGACAACCCGCTGCGCAGCGCATCGCCGGCAAGGCCGAATCCCAGCAGCACCAGCGCCAGCGCGACGGCCGGGATCCACAGCGTCCACGGCGCCCACTGCAAGTCCTGCACGCCCTCCGCCAACAGGGTGCCCAGGCTGCCCACGCGTTCGCTGGGACCAAGGCCGAGGAATGCGAGGAAGGACTCGACCAGGATCGCCTGCGGGACCACCGTGCCGAGCGCGGTCAGCGCCACCGGCAGCAGGTTGGGCAGCAGGTGGCGTCGCCACTGCTGCCAGCGCGAGGCGCCCTGCAACTGGCTCGCGAGCATGAATTCGGCGCCGCGCAGGCGGCGCGCCTCGATGCGCAGCACGCGTGCGGCGTCGAGGCTGCCGAAGCCACCCACCACCAGCACCAGCAGCCACATCGAAGGCTCGAACAGGGCGATCAGCAGGATCGCGATCAGCATCAGCGGCAGGCTCAGCAGCAGATCGTTGGCGCGCATCAGCACTTCGTCGATCCAGCCGCCAAAGTAGCCGGCGACACCCCCGACCAGCGCGCCGGCCGCCAGCGCCAGCAGCCCCGCGCCGACACCGATCCCGAGCGACACTCCAATCCCCGCGAAGGTCCGCGCCAGCATGTCGCGCCCGATTGCATCGGTGCCGAACCAGTGCCCGTGCGCCAGCCCGGGCGCCAGCAGGTCCTGGCCCCAGGCCGGCTGCCAGGTCGAATACGGCCACCACCACGGCGCCGAGACCGCCATCAGCGCGAGCAGCGCCAGCAGGCCGAGCGGCGCGAGCACGGCGGGCGCGGCGAGAACTTGCTGGGTGGGGGAACGCCGATCGGTCATGCGCAAAGGCGGGGCTGGGGGGCTGGGGACTGGGGGCTGGGGCGCGACATCGCGAGCGCGTCGCGACGGGAGGCTCAGGGAAGCACAATCCGGGCAACTGCCAGGTGGCGCGAGGCGCGGCAGCGCGCCCCAGCCCCCAGCCCCCAGTCCCGCCTTTGCCCCACTAGCGCTCAGGCACTCGCCGTCGGCGCATTCAGCACCTGGAACTCGATCTCGTCCAGGCGCACCGGTTCGCCGAGGAAATGGCCCTGGGCGAAGTCGGCGCCGCAGTCAGCCAGCCAGCTCAGGGTATGCGGGCTGTCGACGTGCTCGGCTATCACCTTGAGCTCGAGCGCGTGGGCCAGCGCGATCATCGAGCTGACCATCGTGCGATCGCGCGAGGACTCGGTGACATCGCTGACCAGGCTGCCTTCGATCTTCACGAAGTCCACCGGCAGGTGCTTGAGGTGGCTGATCGAGCTGAAGCCGGTACCGAAATCATCCAGCGCGAAGCGTACGCCCTGCTTGCGCAGGCTCTGCATGAACTTGCGCACCGAGTGCAGGCTGTCGATCTCGCTGGTCTCGGTGACCTCGAAGATCAGGCGCGAGGCGATCCCTGGCGAACCCGCGATCATCCCGTCGATCAGCTTCAGCGAGTCCGGATCCTGCAGCGTCGCGGTCGACAGGTTGACCGTCAGTGCCACTCGCGAAGCCGGCGGCAGCGTTGCAAGGAAGCGCACTGCGCGCGCCACTACCCACAAATCGATCTTGGGCATCATGCCGACGCGCTCGGCCAGCGGCACGAACACCGACGGGCTGATCACCTGGCCGTCGCGGTTGACCATCCGGATCAGCAGCTCGAACAAGGCCTCGCCAGTGCCCTGCTGATGCAGCCGCCAGCCCTGCGCGCGCAGCGCCTCCTCGCTGGCATTGCGGATCTCGCGCACTGGCAGGATCGGCTGGGTCAGCAGGCGGAAGCGATCCTCGTGCAAGGCCTCCTTGAGGCGCACGATCCAGCCGGCGTCCAGTTCGCGCGCGATCCGCGCGTCGTTGCCGGCGACATAGATCTGGGTCTGGTCGCGGCCGCGGCGCTTGGCATCCTGGCAGGCCAGGCGGGCGTGCTCGATCACGTACTCGGCGCTGGGCGCCTCTCCGGACAGGATCCCGACACCGACCGAGGCGGTCACCGGAACCTGGCGTCCGGACAGCGGGAAGTGCACCTGCTTGAGCAACTCGCGCAGGCTGTCGGCGATGGTGAACAGGTTCTCCAGCTGCACCCCGGACAGCAACAGCGCGTAGTGATCGCTCTCCAGCCGCGCGAGCAGATCGTCGTGCCGCAGCCGCTGCGACAGCAGTTGGCCGACATCGACCAGCACGCGATCCGCGGCCTGCTGGCCGGCGCTGTCGGCGATGGTATTGAAGCGATCGATGTCGATGTACAGCAGCGCCGAATAGCCGCCGCGCTCGCGCCGTCGCTCGAGTTCGGTCGACAGGGTCTGGATCAGGTAACGCCGGTTGGCCAGCCCGGTGAGCTGGTCGTGCTGCAGCTCCCAACGCAGCTTGTCGGTGCTCTTGCGCTCGGAGATGTTGCGGAACACCACCACGCTGCCCTCGCGGCGGCCCTGGATCGCCAGCGGCAGCACCGTGCATTCCACCGGCAACGGACTGCTGCCGCGGGTCCAGAACACCGCCTCGTGCGCCTTCAGCTCGGAGCCCTCGGCATAGGCCTGCGCCAGCGCCGACTCCTGCGCACCGATCGACTCGCCGGCCTCCGAGGCATGGTGGATCAACTGGTGCGCCGAGCGCCCGATCAGCGAACGCTCCTCGGTGTACTCCAGCATGCCGAGCGCCGCCGGGTTGGCGAAGGTGATGACGCCCTGGCCATCGACGCCGTAGACGCCATCGCCGACGCTGCGCAGGATGCCGTCGAGCCGGATGCGCTCGGCCTCCACCGACTTCTGCGTCTGGATCGTGCGCGCCAGTGCCTTGATCCGCGCCAGCGTCAGTTCCAGCACCTCGTTCTTGAACATGCATTCCATCGCCCCGGCTTCGAGGCACTTCTTGATCACCGCGTCCTTGTAGCTGCCGGTGATGATCGCGATCGGCATGTTGCGCGAGCTCGGGGTGTGCGCCAGCCGGCGGGTCAGTTCGTCGCCGCTGCCATCCGGCAGGTAGTAGTCGACGATCGCCAGGTCATAGGCGCCGCTCTGGCCTTTGGCGAAGCCCTCCTGGACCGAGGCCGCAGTGTCGACCACGAAGCCGTTGTTCTCCAGCAGCTGACGGTAGGCAAAGCGCACGCTCTGGGAATCGTCGACGAACAGCACCTTGAGCGGCGATTGCGCCGGTGCGCGCGACGCCGTCTCGGGCGCCTCGGGATGCGCCTCGGGCGCCCCGGTGTCGGGCGGCATCAGCTCCTTGAGCGCCGCCGGGATGCGCCCGAAGTTGGACCACAGCAGCAGGAAGGCATTGCGCCGCCGCGCCAGCCATTCGGACAGGAAGGGCGTCTTCTCGTGGCTCAGGATCAGGATCGCCAGCGAGGGCGCGTGGCCCTCGCCAAGCTGGTGCAGCAGGGCTTCGAAATCCGCACCGTGGCGTGCCGGGGCACCGATCACCATGACCTTGAAGCGCACCGTGCCGGCTTCGACCTCGGCCAGCAGCGCGCTCGCCTCGGCGTAGGTGGTCAGGGTGCGCTCCACATCCTGCTTGATCGCCGACAGCGTGCGCTGCAGCAAGTGGCTGAGCGTGGCCGAGCTCTCGACGATGACGATGCCGGACATGGTTGCCTCAGGAAACGCGGACGATGAGCTCGCCATATCAGCAGGTGGCGGCGGCTAAAGCAAGCCGTTGCTGGGGGCGTTTCTGCCTCAGAGCGTCTCTACCCGCGTCGATTCCGTCACCCGATCGTCCGGGTGGACCACCACCGTGTCGCCGGCATCCAGGCCCGACAGGACCTCCGCGTCCAACCCGCTGCGGCGGCCGACCTCGACCGCCTGCTCGAAGGCGCGCCCGTCCGCGATGCGGAACACCGCCCAGCCTTCGCCGCGGCGGAACAGCGCGCCGGCGGGTACGGTCAGCGCTTCGCCGGCGGACAGCAGGAATTCTGCGTCGACGCGGTAGCCGTCGCCGAGGCGCTGCCAGTCGGCCAGCGGCGACACGAAGTCGCACAGCACCCAGACGCGCTGTTCCTCGACGCCGAGCGCAGAGATCTTGGTGAAGCCGACCGGCTCCACCCGGCGCACCCGCGCCGCCAGCGGCTGCGCGCCGCCCCAGCGGTGCAGACGCACGTCCATCCCGGGCGCCACGCGCACCGCATCGGCCGACAACAGGTCGACCTCCACCTCCAGACTGGCCGGATCGCCGATCTCCAGCAGCGGCTCACCGATCGCCACCGGACCTGCGCTCTCGCGCAGGCGCGCCAGCACCAGGCCGGCCACTGGCGCGCGCACCTCGACCACCTGGTCCGCGCCATCCGACTTGCCCTGCTGCGCCAGCAGCGCCTGCGCGGCATCGCGCTGCGCCTGCGCCAGTTCCAGCGCGAAACGCGCCGCCGACCACTCGGCGCGCGCTTGCTGCGCCTGGCTTTCGGCGCGGTCGCCGTCGCGCCGCGCCAGCGTCCCGTTCGCCACCATCGGGCGAACGCGTTCGAGCTCCTGCTGCGCCAGCCGGTCGGCCGCACGCGCCGCCGTCACCCGTGCCTGCGCCTGCGCAATCGCCGATTCAGCCGCGCGCGCCTCGCCGCTCAGGCGGTCGCGCGTGGCCGGATCCAGCAGCGCGCCAGCGGACGGCGCGATCCGCGCGAGCACCTGCCCGACGCCTACCGCATCGCCTGGGCGCAATTCGATGCGCTCCACCTGCCCCTGCACCGGGGCCGCGATACGGTAGCGATGAACCACCCGCGTGCGGCCCTCTTCGCGCAGGCTCTCGACCAGTTCCTGGCGCTGCACCGGCGCGGAATCCACGCGCACACGATCGCCGCGAAAGCCGAAGTACATCACCGCAACGGTCAATCCGGCCGCAATCAACAGGCCGGCCCGGGCGGCCGGCGACCGCAGCGCGCTCAATTCGACGGCTCCGGCGGGTCGGCGGACGTTGCCGGCGTCGGCGCGCCGGTAGCCTGCGCGGCGGCGCGTTTGCGCAGCAGCAACTGGGTTTCCGGATCAATCACCACGGAGATTGGCGAGCGCGCCACGTTGGCGACCCGCTCGCGGGCGAACAGCAGCACCGTGATCAGTCCGAACACGATCACACCCACCGGAGCGACCATCCCGCGAAACACGTTGTGGCTGAGGAAGCTGCAGGAGCCGAAGCACAGCAGCGTGATCGCAAGCGAAATCCAGCGAAGCATCCGACGACTCCACGATGCGCAGATGCCAGTCTGCCGAATCCTCGCCAGCCGCGCCATGCGACCGGCGCGCACCGGCGCACCGACGTCATCCGCGCGGCTTGCGCCGGTTGGCGGCGACCTGCAACTTGTTCAGATCCAGCCAGTCCGGACCGTCCAGCTGCAGCTGGCGGTCGACGATGCGCGGCAGCAAACCACCCGGAACGCCGCTGTTGGAATTCCACAGCAAGGCGACGCCGAAGGACTGGTCCGGCAGCAGCGCGACCATCGCGCGGTAGCCCTGCACCGCGCCGGCATGGAACACCATGGTGTGCCCGGCGTAGTCGAACACGCGCCAGCCCAGCGCATAGCCGGCGGCGCGCACGCGCTCACGGCGCCAGCGCGGGCCGGCGAGTTCGCCCGGGGTGTCCACCCGCGATGCATGCACCACGTCGAGCACCTGCGGCGGCAGCACATCCGGCCGCTCGCCCAGTTGCGCGCGCATCCACAGCGCGAGATCGCTGATGCTGGCGTTGACGCCAGCCGCGGCGGGCAGTTGGTAATAGGTCGGCTTGGGCTCCACCGGGGTCCAGCCACCGCGCGCGTAAACGTGCGGCCGCGCCCAGTTGCTGCTGCCGATCAGCGCTTCGCGGCCGACTGAGGTGTCACGCATGCCGAGCGGCACCAGCAGGCGACGGCTGAGTTCGACCGGGAAGAAGCTGCCGACCGCACCAAAGGCGACATCGGAGGCCACGTTGAACAGCACGTTCTGGTAGGCGTAGCAGCCGCCGACGGCACAGGCCGGACGCACCTTCGGTAGCGCCTGGATCAGGTCCGACAGCGCCGCATTCGCTTCCAGATTCATGTCGAAGGTGTGGTGCGGCAGCCCGGTCTGGTGGCTCAGCAAGCGCTCCAGCGTCAGCGCCGTCGGCGCGTTCGGATCTGCCAGTTGCAGGCCGGGAACCAGGTCCACCACGCTCTGGTTCAGCGACAGGAAGCCGGCATCCGCGAGCAACCCGCACAGGGTGCCGGCAAAGCCCTTGGACACCGACGCCAGGCGAAATACCGTGTGCGCATCCACCGGCACGCCGGCGCCGGTGTAGGGCTCGCCCGCGGCGTACAGCCAGTCCGGCTGCTGCGGGCGCACGATCGCCACCGCCAGCGCCGGCGCGGCGCCACTGGCCGCGACCACATCGGCCCAGGCCTGCGCCTCGGTCGCCAGGGTGTCTGCCGCCACGACGGCCGCGACAGGATCCACGCTGTCGCCACGGGCCGGCGCATACGCCGCCAGCGCGAGCATCAGCGCGCACACCCTGCCTGCCATCCGGAGCATCCAGACCCCCGTGGTATCCTCACCGCAACGCGTTGAATCGTAGCGCGTTTCCCGTCCTCTGGGTGGAGCCTGCCATGCTTTCGAGCGTGATCCTGCTGGTGATTCTGGTCGTCGTCGCACTGTTTTTCATCGGCATCTACAACGGCCTCGTCACCGCGCGCAACGGTTACAAGAACGCTTTCAGCCAGATCGACGTGCAGCTGACGCGCCGGCACGATCTGATCCCCAACCTGGTCGAGATCGCCAAGGGCTACATCCAGCACGAGCGCGAGACCCTGGAAGCGGTGATCGCCGCGCGCAACTCGGCGGTGTCGGGCCTCAGGGCCGCCAGCGCCAATCCGGGCGACGCCGCCGCGGTGCAGCAGCTCGCCGCCAGCGAAAACCAGCTCACCGGCGCGCTCGGGCGGCTGTTCGCGCTGTCGGAGGCCTATCCGGACCTCAAGGCGAACACCACCATGATGCAGCTCTCGGAGGAGCTGACCAGCACCGAGAACAAGGTCGCCTTCGCCCGCCAGGCCTACAACGACGGCGTGCTCGGCTACAACAACAAGCGCGAGGTGTTCCCGAACAACCTGGTCGCCGGCATGTTCGCCTTCGGCCCGGCGAGCTTCCTCGAACTCGACGACCCCGCCAAGCGCGAAGTCCCGAAGGTGAAGTTCACCTGAGGCAGCCTGGGTGAACTTCTTCGCCCACCAGGCGGAGGCGCGCGCCAAGAGCCGGCGCATGATCGGGCTGTTCGTGCTCGCGGTCATCGCCATCGTTGCCGCCATCGATGTCGTGGTCCTGCTGGTCTTCGGCGTGGTATCCGCGGATGGCCGCGAGCCGGTCGATCCGCAGATGGTGACAGGCAGCCTGGTGCTGAGCACGCTGATCACGCTGGCGGTGGTCGGCATCGGCAGTCTGTACAAGACCATGAGTCTGCGCGGCGGCGGCGGTGCGGTGGCGCGCGCGATGGGTGGCACGCTGGTGCCGGAGGACCCGCGCGATTTCCACTTGAAGCGGCTGCGCAACGTGGTCGAGGAGATGTCGATCGCCTCGGGCGTGCCGGTGCCCGAGATCTACGTGCTCGACAAGGAATCGGGCATCAACGCCTTCGCCGCGGGCTACACCCCCAACGACGCCGCGGTCGCGGTCACCCGCGGGGCGCTGGACCGGCTCAGTCGCGATGAACTCCAGGGCGTGATCGCGCACGAGTTCAGCCACATCCTCAATGGCGACATGCGCCTGAACATCCGCCTGATGGGTCTGATCTTCGGCCTGCTGGTGCTCGGGCTGTCCGGGCGCAAGGTGCTCGAACACATGCGTCACGGCGGCAGCAAACGCGATGGCGCGCCGATCCTGCTGATTGCGCTGGCGGTGATGATCCTGGGCTATCTCGGGGTCTTCCTCGGGCGCCTGATCAAGGCCTATGTCTCGCGCCAGCGCGAGTTCCTCGCGGACGCCTCGGCGGTCCAGTTCACCCGCCTGTCGCACGGACTTTCGGGCGCGCTGATGAAGATCGGCGCCTTCCGTGCCGGCTCGAAGCTGACCGAGGGCGACGGCGAGGAAGTGGCGCACATGCTGTTCGGTGATGGCGTCGGCTACGGCGCGCTGACTGCCACCCACCCGCCGCTGGTCGAGCGCATCCGTCGCATCGACCCGCGCTTCGACCCGCAGCAACTGCTCAAACTGTCGGCCTGCGAGCAGGGCTTCGAAGGCATCGACGAAGACAGCGATCCGCCGGCGGCGAGCGCGCTGCTGGCGGGGTTCACAGCGAAGGCGGCGGCGCCGGCCAGCCCGCGGCCTCTCGCCAGCGAGCGCGTGCCGGCCCGCGCGCCCGACCGGGTGGTCGCTGAGATCGCCAATCCCGGCATCGAGCATGTCGATTACGCCGTGGCCATCCGCCGCTCGCTGCCGCCGATCCTGAGCACCGCCGCGCACATGCGCGAACGTGCCATCGACGCGGTGCTGGCCCTGCTGGTGGCCCCCGATGCCGATCCGCTGCCGGCGCTCGCGGTGGTCGAGGCGCACCTGGGCGCCGTGCGTGCGAAGGGTTGCGCCGAACTGCTCGACGCTGCGCGCCAGTTGCACCCGGCGCAGCGGCTGCCGGTGGCGCAGCTCGCGCTGCCGGCGCTCAAGCGCCGGCCGGCGGGCGAAATCGAACAACTGCTCGCCGGCGTCGACGGCCTGATCCATCGCGATGGCCACATCGAGGTGTTCGAATACGTGCTCGCGCGCCTGCTGCGGCAGCAGCTCGGCGAGGCGATGGAGCCCGGCCGCGCGCAGCCGGGGCATGCCAAGCTCGTGGCCGTGCGCAAGGAAGCGCTGGCGCTACTGGCCACCCTCGCGCGCCACGGCCACACCCGGGAGGACGCCGCGCGGCGCGCCTTCGCCTCCGGCGCCGCCGTGCTGTTTCCCGGCGAGGCCTCGGCCTACGCGCCACCGGATGGCTGGATCGAGGCCCTGGACCAGGCCCTGCCCGCCCTCGACGCACTGCTGCCCGCCGGCAAGGAAACCCTGGTGCTGGCGCTCGCCACCACCGTCGGCCACGACGGCCAGGTCGCCATCAGCGAAGCTGAGTTGCTACGCCTCACCTGCACCCTGTTGCACTGCCCGATGCCGCCGGTGCTGGGGTAGGAGCTGGTGTTGGTTGCGGGTGTTTGTGTTGGAAGGAGCAGGCCTGCCGTGCCACCGAAGAGCCGGGCATGCTCGGCTCAGCAGCCCGGTTCAACGCGGAGACGCAGAGGACGCGGAGAAGAGCATCAAGATGTCCCGATTGCCCTCAGGGCCGCACCGCCTAGCCCGGTGTGCGGCGCAAGCCGTTCCCCGGGTGCTTGCTGCAAGTACCCGGGGAACGCGCTGCGCGCGTACCGCCGGGCTACGCATTCCGGGCACCCGTTCAACGCGGAGACGCAGAGGACGCGGAGAAGAGGCATCGGGCGCGACGGTCTCCACGCCGTCTGCATGAACTGCGCACGCGGCCAGCCGTTACAATCGCCGCCATCCCGCGATCCGGAGTCGGCATGTCGTCTACACCCGCACGTGAATCCGGTGCCCCGCTGCCGCGACTCAAGCTGGCGCCGCAGCAGGAAGGATTCGCCAGCCTGGTCGGACCCTTCTACGAGATCGCCTTGCCGCACGGCATGCGCCGCGCCGTCCTGCTCGATGGTCGGCATCTCAGCCCTGCCGGAGTAGTGCATGCCGGCGCCATCGCCAGCTTCGCCGAGTTCGTGCTCGCCCGCGGCATCGAGGACGAAGTGGGCAGGGAGGTGCGCTACCTCACCATCGACCTGCAGTGCCAGTACCTCGCCGCCGCCTTTCCCAACCGCTGGGTCTACGGCGAGGCCCACATCCTGCGCCGCACCCGCGAACTGGTTTTCGCCGCCGGCGAGATCTTCGACCAGCAGCGTCGGATCGCCTTCGCCAGCGGCATCTGGAAACGGGTGGGCGCGGAGTAGCGCTCGCAGCCGGGCAGTTCAACGCGGAGCAAGACTGCTCTCTCGATGCTTCTCTCCGCGTCCTCTGCGTCTCCGCGTTTAACGGGGCTGGGCGAGCGCGACGCCCGGAAGATCAGCTCGCCAGGATCAGGTCGCTGGCCTTCTCGGCGATCATTACCGTCGGTGCGTTGGTATTGCCGCTGACCAGCGAGGGCATGATCGAGGCATCGACCACGCGCAGGCCGTGCACGCCGCGCACGCGCAGTTCCGGGTCGACCACCGCATCCCGGTCCACGCCCATGCGGCAGGTGCTGACCGGGTGGTAGATGGTTTCCGCCTTGCGCCGGATGAAGGCGGCGATATCGCCATCGCTCTGGGCGCCCTTGCCCGGCAGGATCTCGTCGGCGGCATAGGGTGCGAGCGGCGACTGCGCGAAGATCTCGCGGGTGGTGCGCACGCCCTCGATCATCAGCGGCAGGTCTTCCGGCGCGCTGAGGTAGTTCGCATGGATCCGCGGCGGGGCGAAGGGATCGGCCGAGGCGAGCTCCAGGTGGCCGCGGCTCATCGGCCGCAACTGGCAGGCGTGCATCGTGAAGCCATGGCCGGGAAGGCGGTTGCGCCCGTGGTCGTCGAGCATCGCCGGCACGAAGTGGAACTGCAGGTCCGGGCGGCCGTCGCTGGCGTACTTCGAGGTGACGAAGCCGCCGCCTTCGGCCACATTCGAGGTACCCAGGCCCGTGCCGGTCAGGTAGTACTGCAGGCCGACAAAGAGATCGTTGGTCTTGTCGTAGGTGATCGGCTGGCGGCAGTGGCGCAGCACGCAGATGTCGAGGTGATCGGTCAGGTGGCGACCAACCCCCGACGCATCCACTCGCACGCCGATGCCATGGCGGCGCAACTGGTCGGCCGGGCCGATGCCCGACAGCAGCAGCAACTGCGGTGAATTGACCGCACCACCGGACAGCAGCACCTCGCGCGTCGCCTCGAAGCGCTGGATCCGGCGCCCCACGCGCGCCTCGACGCCGACCGCGCGATCGCGGTCGAACAGCACGCGGGTGGCTTGGGCGTGGGTCACCACCGTCAGGTTCGGGCGCTTCATCGCGTCGGCGAGATAAGCCACCGCGGTGCTGCAGCGGCGCGCATTGCGGGTGGTCACCTGGTAGGTGCCGAAGCCGCGCTGATCGCTGCCGTTGAAATCGGCATTCAGTGGGTGCCCGGCCGCCTGCGCCGCGGCCAGCGCCGCGCGCGTCAGCGGGCTCACATGCCGCAGGTCCTCCACCGACAGCGGGCCACCCGTGCCATGCAGGTTGTCCGCACCGCGCTGGTTGTCTTCCGAGCGGCGGAAGTACGGTAGTACCTCGGACCAGCTCCAACCGCGGTTGCCCGCCGCCGCCCAGCCGTCGTAGTCCTGCTTCTGCCCGCGGATGTAGCACATCGCGTTGATCGAGCTGGATCCGCCCAGCACCTTGCCGCGCGGCCAGTACATGCGGCGGTTGTCGAGGCCCGGCTCCGGCTCGGTCTGGTAGCTCCAGTTGAGGAACTTGACGTTGATCAGCTTGGCCAGGCCCGCCGGCATGTGGATGAAGGGATGCCAGTCGCGCCCACCCGCCTCCAGCAACAGCACCCGGTGGCGCCCGTCGGCGGTCAGGCGGTTGGCCAGCACGCAACCGGCGGAACCCGCCCCGACGATGATGTAGTCGTACACGCAAACTCCCGCCGCAAGGCATGGCCACAAGGCGCGCATCAGGCTTTCCGGATCAAGGAGTTGCATGCTGCATCGCAGCATTCCCGACCACCGCACCCAACCCGCGGCCCGGATTGTTGGGACCGGCGATAGAGCAGTTGCTCTGAGGATGCCGGGCGGACAGGTCGCACGAAGTGACGAAGTCGCAGGCGATGCGACGGCGCTGAATGAGGGCTCGAGCAACCAATCGCATCGGAGGGATCGCGACAATTGGTTGCACTATCCATGC
Organism: Rhodanobacteraceae bacterium; assembly: GCA_016713135.1. Lineage (NCBI taxonomy): Bacteria > Pseudomonadati > Pseudomonadota > Gammaproteobacteria > Lysobacterales > Rhodanobacteraceae > Rhodanobacteraceae bacterium. The sequence continues at coordinate 785,951 of JADJPR010000023.1, forward strand.
ATAACTGCGACACTTGTACCGTTATGTAACGCACTATGCTGGATTCTCGAACAACTCTGCGATGCGGGACCGACTCCCATCGGCCCCGTTGGCGGAACCGCGAGTCCAATGCACTTGATCCCTTGGCTGCGGGTTTCATCCCAGTGGCCATGGCTTTGCTATCGCTGAATTGACCGCACGGCGGTCGAGAATCTTCTTGGGGGAATGATGGCCTTCGACTACCGACGCGCTACGGCATTGGCTGCACTTGGATTCTCGCTGTACTTGAATTGCGCAATACCAGCCTTCGCTTTGGCACTGCCCGCCGACGACACGTCGTATTGCTACGGAAATCTGTGTTACACGACGCTATATCAAGCCGAAGCAGCCATGCGCGCTGCCAATCCAAACTACGGTGCCTACCTACGGCCCAAGCAACCGTTTGCCAATCCGAAGCCAAACGCGCTACACGACGTCACACTCACGTACTACGTACCCGACCAGAAGCCGCTATTTCTGAACCCCGCTGTTTACGCTCCGGATTTCTCTCCGCAATTCTGCTCGGGCACCGATCCGGTATATCCAAACAGGTGCAGCAGTGAGCCGCAGTTGGTTCAAGGTATTGTCGCAAGCTACCAGTCCGCGTATAGCCCCGCCTATACGGTTGTGGCAGAGCCTTTGACGGGAGGGTATTTTGATCCGTTCTCAACAACCGGCCCACAGGGAGGAACCAAGGGCGGGCTTTCACTCAACTTTGACAACAACCCGTCGCTACAAAGAATGCTGACAGTCAAACTGTACAGCTCGGGCATTGCGCGCTGGGGGTTTCAGCATCGCCTGTTCCAGAATGTCAGTTTCGAATGCCCCGCGGGCTTTGTTGCCAAACATGGTCGGAACCCCGCCTACAACTACCCGACACTGAGTCCGGTGTATTGGCCGGAGTTGTGTTATGCGTCCTTCCAGACGGCGATCATCGCCAAGCTGCGCGCACAATGCTCCGTAAATGACGGCAACAACCCATGCTACCCGGCAACTGGCGACAAGGCTCGCTTCGAGACGGACTTCCAGTTCTCAGGCCGGCCCTTCCTGCGCACTTACCACTCCCTCAGACAGGCGGGACAACAACCCGAACTGGCGCCGGGCTGGGTACATTCATATTCGGATCGGATCATTGGCGACCTGTCGAGCTCCCGTCTGGTTCAGGTATCCGACGATGGATACATCGGGGTATTTAACCGAGTACGGCAAACCACGCGCTACGTGTCCCCGGAAGATGCAAAGCGCGTCATCGACGTAATCGTTGAAAACGGAAAAAATCTGTTCAAGCTGAGCAATGAAAGCGATCTCGTCCGCTACTACAATGATGCCGGCCGGCTGCTGCGAATGGAGAGCCTAGCGAACGCGTGGAAAATGAGCTTTGCGTATCAGGGCGATCGCCTGATTTCCGCGACCGACCACACCGGGCTGAAGCTGACATTCGAATACACTGATGGGCAATTGGCCTCGATCCTGCAGCCGGATGGCAACCGCGTCTATTACAGTTATGACACGAGCCGCAACCTGGTTTCGGTAATATATGCCGATGGCTCAGAGCGAATCTATCACTACAATGAAGCGGGTTTGTCCGACGCGGGAGATCCGCATGCACTGACCGGCATCAGCGACAACGGGCAACGCTACCTGTCATTTGCCTACGACGTGAAAAATCGAGTGCGTCTGAGCCAGGCCCACACCGCCAATGGGTTCGTTGAAAAAACCACCCTTAGCTATGCCGGAGACAACCAGGTCACCGTCACTGGCCCGAATGGGGACACGCGACAATACACACTTTCGAATGTCAGCGGTTTTCGTCGGGTAACCGCAATCGCCGCACAGGACGGGACCCGGACGAGCACTTACAACGGAGCGTTGCCTTTCGAGAGCAAGGATAAACTACTCAACGTTACCCGCTATGAGTATGCGCCAGACAACGTGTATGCCAGTGCACGTTACGACGCCTTTGGCAGCAACGTTGAGCGCAAGACGGTCACTGTGCGGGACTCGGCCTATCGCGTCACCTCGGTGCAGATTCAAGCGAAGATTGGCACCAGCTACATTCCGCAGCAGCAAAAGACCTTTACTTACAACGGTCGCAACCAGGTGGTGACCCGCACGACGTCAGACCTCGGAACTGGGCAATCGCGCACTACAACAACAACCTACTGCGAGCAGGCGGATGTCGGCGCCGGCGCCTGCCCCTTCGTCGGCCTTATCAAGTCAGTAGATGGTCCGCGAACTGATGTTTCGGATATTGTCTACTACTCCTACCGCGCGGATGATCATCCGGACTGCGCCGGCTCGCCGGCCACCTGCCTGTATCGAAAGGGCAGTCTGTGGAAGGTATCCAACGCCCTGAATCAGATCACCGAGTTTGTCAGCTACGACGGGGCCGGCCGTGTGCTCCGCCAGAAAGATGCCAATGGCGTGATCACCGACCTTCAGTACAGCCCGCGCGGTTGGCTCATCAGCCGAACCGTCCGCGCCAATGCTGATGGCTCGCCAAGTCCGGCGCTGGACGCTCGGACCCTGCTCGAATATGAGCCCTACGGCGACGTCAGGCGGGTGATCCAACCGGACGACTCGGGCCTTGAATACTGTCGCGATCAGGCGCACCGGATCACTGCGGTGGTGTCCACTACGCTCGCGCAAGCCAGCCGTTGCAATGGCCCCGCCCCAGTTGCTGGCAGCGAGGCGATTACATATGTGCTTGACGGGGCCGGAAACCGCCTCAAGGAAGAAGTGCGCGATTCCACCGGCAACGTGCGGCGCCTGCTTGCGCGCCAGTACAACAGCCTCAATCAACTGCGGGCGCTCATCAACGCACCCTTCGCCGCACAATCGGATCTGGATGCGCCCGGCGTCAAGAAAACCAGCTACACCTATGACGCCAACGGCAATCCGGATCTCACCACTGACCCCATGGCGCGTGTGGCAGACAACGACTACGACCCACTGAATCGCCTGATCCAGTCCATCCAGGACAAGGACACCGCTGCCGCCACCGGGGAAATCGCAGCCACCGTCCGCTATGAGTACGACGCCAGGGACAATCTGCGGAAAGTCACTGATCCCAAGGGGTTGGTGACGGAGTACGTCTACGATGGCCTGAACAACCAGACTCAGCTGATCAGTCCGGATACGGGCAGCACCACCTACACCCATGACGCAGCGGGAAATCGACTGAGCCAGACAGATGCCCGGGGTGTCGTCACGCAGTACGCCTACGACGCGCTTGGCCGGCTGTTGTCGATCCAGTATCCGTCTGACCCAGCCAAGAACGTACAGTTTGCCTACGATCAGGTGCAGCCTGGTTGCGCGGCCGACGAGGGCGCTGCCGTCGGGCGGTTGGTGCGAATCGATGACGCCTCGGGCACTACCCGCCTGTGCCATGACACCCGTGGCAATCTCCGGCGCAAGATCCAGGACACCGCCGGGCAGGAACTGGTGGTCGCATATCGCTACAATCCGGCCAATCGGCTGGTCGGCATGACCTATCCGTCGGGGTTGCAGCTGAGCTACGGGCGGGACGCGCAAGGCCGCATCCAGGCGGTGAATCTGTCGCGCGATGGCTACAGCCTCCCGTTGGTGACGGGAATGGATTACCTCCCGTTTGGTCCGGCCGCTCAGATCAGTTTTGGCAACGGCCAGAGCCTGACCAAAGCCTGGGACCAGAACTACTGGCCGGATGCGGTGAGCGGCAGCGTGCTCGATTACGATTTCACCACCAATGAGGTGGGCAACATCACCGGGGTGGCGAGCGTATCCGAAGGCACGCAGACCCTGGCCTACGACCGTCTGGACCGCCTGCAGGAAGTGCGCGACCAGAACCTGGCGCTGATCGAGGCGTACACTTATGACGCCACCGGCAATCGCCTGAGTCATCAGTTGGGCAACCAGCCTGCCACCAGCTACTCCTATCCCGCGACCAGTCACCGGCTGGACGCGGTCGGCAGCGCCGCGCGCAGCTATGACGCGGTGGGCAACACGCTGAGCGGCATCCCAGGCTACGAGACCGACAGCGCCAGCTACGATGCACGCAATCGCCTGGTGCAGGTGGGTGCCCCGAGCGCGCAACTGCTGGCCAATTACAACGGCCGCGGCGAGCGGGTGATCGCCAGCCAGGGTAGCCCGGCCGCCGCGCTGCCGACCACCTCCGCCGGGTGGACCAGCGCCGCCGGCGTCCGCGGCTATGTCTACGACGAGTCCGGGCAGGTCATCAGCATGCTGATCGGCGGCAACCCGCTGCGCTACGAGGAAATCGTCTGGATCGACAACATCCCGGTCGGCCGCGTCGAGAGCAGCACCAGCGCGGTCACCGCCGTCCACGCCATCCACAGCGACCACCTCAACACCCCGCGCGCCCTGGCCAACGCCCAGACCCAGGGCGGACAGGCAGCCGGCACCGTGGTCTGGCGCTGGAAGCTGAATGCGACGTCGGCCAGCGGGTCGAATGCCTTCGGCACGCAGGCGGCGGAGGAGAACCCGGACGGGAACTCGGCCACCGTCAAGTTCGACCTCAGATTCCCGGGGCAGCAGTACGATGCGGCGACGGGGGTGAATTACAACTACTTCCGGGATTATGAGGCGGGGACCGGACGCTACGTTGAGAGTGATCCGATTGGGTTGCGGTCGGGACCAAACACGTTCTCTTATGTACTGGCGAACCCATCCAAGTACTTCGACCCCAGCGGTCTCTTCACTGTCGACCGAAGCTGTAGTTACTGCCAGTTCGGCGAGAACATGACGAATTTTGTCACTCGCCACGCGGAGAACGACTGTTTATTGGTTGCGATGACGGTCACGAACTGGGCTATCGCCGCATGCATTTATGAGCGCTGCAAGAATTCTGGCGTGATTAAGTGTGACGGGGTAAACTGCCAGCCTGGTTGGGCTGGCTACCACACCGTAAACGTCCGGAATGGAGCAGTCGTCGACAACCCTGAGATTGTCGTATGCATTAAGGATAGAAATCCTATGTTTTACTCATATGAGGGCGTCGTCATGCACGAGTTCGGACATAGCTGCGGTTGGAGGCACGGAATGGATCAAGGAATTCCGAAAGATCCCGGTAACTTAGGCCCAACGAAATGATTGGCCCATTGCTTTGCATGATTGGCGGTATTGGATTGCAAGGAGACGTGTCAAGACAGATCCAGGTCGACGGCAGTGTGCACGTTGCCGTAGCCATTGACTCCAATGAGACTGAGAATCGGGAGTTGAAGCTACGCTTGTCAAGCGCCGGTGCCTCGGACGTAGTGTTGCGTGATATTTCCGATAGTAAAGGAAGGCGAATCCTTGGAGGCAAGAATACATATCGTTTCGAATTGATTTGGGGCGCTTCTTGCGTGCCAGATCGGTGCAGCTTCCGGCCCGTCGTGGAGATAAGTATCCTGGACCGGGATACCATTTGCTTTTCTCGGGACTTTTCCCCTAGCGATTCTTAATTGCTGAATGGCTCACACGTCGACCTCGGCACTGCTCAATCCATCTGCCCGAAACCAGAATAAACAAGGCCAGCCAAAAATCCGGGACATCCACTTTCCTCACTGCCCGGCCTGGGAAGATTTGGACATCCACTTTCCTCACCGCCCGGCCTCGCGCCGGGCGCGTCGTTTGTGGGCCGACCCCTTCGCCTCGATCTCCGCCACCGCGCCAGCCGCGCTGACGATTCGGATATCGCCATGCCGCTTAAGGTCGAGCAGATCGCGGTCGCCGGAGACGATGATGTCGGCGCGCGCGGCGATGGCGCGAAGCAAAAGCGAGGACACCCGCAGATTCTGAACCCCATGAACCTTGCTAGATTCTAGATTTATTTTGGACACCCACTACTTTGTCACTGCACCGCCCGGCCTCGCGCCGGGCGCGTCGTTTGTGGGCCTACCGCTTCGCCTCGATCTCCACCACCGCGCTGGCCGCGCTGCGAAAAGCGAGGACACCCGCAGATTCTGAACCCCATGAACCTTGCCGCCCGAGTTCGACACTTATCCGACTTAAGTAATTGATTCGTAGCGCATCCGGCATCCCCGGTTGCCACTACGATGGCCTCGGTCAGCTCGTTTGGAGGGCTTTGGTGTCGGGCAACGGCAGGTCCAGTTGCTGGAAGATCGAACGGGTTTCCTCGCCGGTCGCGGTCAGTCCGCTCACGGTCTTGCCGTCTGCGGTGAACCGGTGCAGTTGGATGGCCTTGAGCTTGCGCAGCGCAGCTGCCGGGCTGAACTCGGTCAGTTTCGGACGCATGACCCGGTGCAACAGCAACGCGAGGAAGCAGATCAACGCGTGCGCGCGGATGCGCTCGGGGAGCCGGTGATAGACCGGCGCCAGCGCGATGTCCTGCTTGGAAGCCGCGGAAGAATTGGACACCCAGTTTTTGCACCAACGCCCGGCCTTGCGCCGGGCGCTGGTGTTCCAGTGCGCGACAATCTTGCGCTGCCTTCGGCGTTACTGCCGCAGGAACTCGTCGGTGTCGACGCCAGCCTGCCGGAGGATGGCACGCAGAGTGCCCTCGGGCATGTCGCCGGGGTGGTTGGGGATGGTGGTGTAGCGGTTGGTGGCGGCGTTGAACCAGATCTCGTGCGATCCGGCGGCCTGACGATCGAAGGCGAAGCCCAGCGCCCGCAGGCGTGGCAAAAGACAAAAGAAAGAAAAGAAAGGACACCCGCAGATTCTGAACCCCGTGAACCTTGCCGCAGGCGCCCCTCGCGATCAATTCTCTCGGGGCTTCGACGACTTCGGCGGTCCAGAGCGAACGCACCCAGGCGCCCGCGGCGCCGAAAGGGTGGCACGTGGGAAAAGCCAGGACACCCGCAGATTCTGAACCCCATGAACCTTGCCGCAGGCGCCCCTCGCGATCACTTCTCTCGGGGCTTCGACGACTTCGGCGGGCCAGAGCCAACGCACCCAGGCGCCCGCGGCGCCGAAAGGGCGGCGTGTCGTCGCTCAGTTCGCGAGCGAGCGTGCTACGCCTACGCCGCGGAGCCAGCGTTGTCCAATCTCAGCAGCCGTGGCGAGCAGCGCACTCTCGCTGCCAATCACGCGGCAGAACCCTTGATCGGGTTTGACGGCACGCACGCGGTCGGTCCATTGACGGGCATCCAGACCGAGCCGTTCGAGGACGGCCGGTGGCTTGCCGGTGATTCGGCCACGTTTGGTCGGGTGCCACTGGCGGCCGGTGGTGTCGACCAATTGAATGTAATCGGTGGTGGAGAGCGCGGTCACGGACAGGCCGCGAATGCCCAACACCGGCGGCAACGCCGGTGTGTGCGCGAGATCGCCCGCCGCCCGGCCGACATCGCTCGCTATTGTCGGCGACGATGACTGCGCAGCCGACTCGACGGCCCTGATGCGCTTGAGGATGCTGGTGTGGACGGAGCCCTCAAGGTCTGCGGTCATTCCGGCGCGAATCGGGTTCAGGTCCACGTAGGTCATCGCCGACAGGACCGCGGTCTCGTCGAGCAGCACCTGGGAACGGAAGCGACCCTCCCAGAACCGGCCCTTGCAGTGATCCTCGACATTCGCCCGCCGGGCGATGGGCTCGCTCAGCGACTTCATGAACCACGACAGGCTGCAGAGCCGCGAGCGCAGCACGGCTAGCCGGACGTCGTTGGCGACGATCTGCGCCTTCGCTGCGTCGTACTGGCCGTCCTCCGGTGGATAGAGCCCCAGCCAGCGAGTTGCGACTTCGTTCGGGCTCCAGGACGGGGCGATATCGGCATGCATTTCGATCACGACATGCAGGTGATTGCTCATCACCGCGTAGGCCCAGATGGAAACGGCATACAGATCCGCCAGTTGCGCCAGACGGTCTTCAACCCACTGCCGGCGATGCTCGTGATCGGCGCCGGTGAGAGGATCCCGCCCGCACAGCCAGGCGCGGCGTACACAGCGCGAGACGCAGTGATAGACACCGTGGGCGTTGGCGGGGACCAGCAGGGTGCGGGCTTGCGTCATGGGGAGTAGCATTGCCCAGCCGGCCGGCGCCCGCTGTCGGAAAGTTCTGACGGCGGTGTCGGAAAGCGGCCAATCTGTGCGTGTCCTCGTTTTTCCTTCGGCACGCAGGCGGCGGAGGAGAACCCGGACGGGAACTCGGCAACCGTCAAGTTCGACCTCAGATTCCCGGGGCAGCAGTACGATGCGGCGACGGGGGTGAATTACAACTACTTCCGGGATTATGAGGCGGGGACCGGGCGGTATGTGGAGAGTGATCCCTCGGGACTTCACGGGGGAATGAATACGTACGTCTATGCCGGTTCGAATTCAATTAAATTCACGGATTCATATGGGCTTGACTACTGGATTGAAGGTCCCGACCCGAGTTACGACGAACTAATTGGCCATGAGAGCGTGTGTGTAGGTAAATATGATGGCGAAAGAACATGTGTGAGTTTCGGGGCTATCGAGAAATCACCGACATGCGCTGTAGTGTGTGCGGGCGAGGTATATGTCGATCCTAGTGGGCCCGGCCCAATTTCGATGGGTCACTATCGATATAGCTCGAGTTTAGTTGATGCAAAAATACTGAAATTGTTCGACGAACTAGATGGGCATCCTGGGCACTACAACATCTTCTTCAACAATTGTTCGACATTTTCAGATAGCGTTTTTCACGCAATTGACGCGCAGTATGGCGGCTCGGCGCCGCCGCCAGGGTCGTGGATCCAATGACTAGACATCGGATTGCATATGGGGTGCTTGCTGTGACACATGCGCTATCAGCGAGCTATCTACTCACAGATGTTATTCCAACAAGCGCCGACACTTACAATCACGCGCGCGCCCTCGAAGGATTAATCTCTTTTCCGCTTGGATGGCTGGGACTGGAGCCCGTGTTTTCAATCCCTGGAAATGCAATGCTCTTTGCATCCTTGGTATCGTTTTTCGTTCGCTTATTTGGTAAACCGAAACCTGATTATTAACCGGAAAAAGCGAGGACACGCCAAAAAGCGAGGACACGCAGATTCCGAAGCCCAGAAAAGCGAGACACCCGAAAAGCGAAGCAAAGCATAGGACACGTATGGACGCCTCCGTCAACTGCAAACCGCACAATCTTTTGATGCTGCTTTTCCGGGCTTAGGTGCCGTTTTCGGCTCAGACAGTCCTCTCCTGGGAACCCAGGCTCGGTGGTTGTCGGCGCTGTGGATAGTGGTTGCTTTGCTCGGCCGCCTTCTTCGATGAACCTGCTCTTCAGTGCTGAAGCGGATCGGTACTCGGACACGTATACGGCGTCGTGATGGTGCGCTTTTAAGTGCACCGCGCCGGGATGACATGCGGCTCTGGCGGCCCTAACACCCACACGCGCTGATTGCGCTGGTCCCTTAGCAAAAGCGAGGACACCCGCAGATTCTGAACCCCATGAACCTTGCCGCAAGTGCCCCTCGCAATCAATTCTCTCGGGGCTTCGACGACTTCGGCGGGCCAGAGCCAACGCACCCAGGCGCCCGCGGCGCCGAAAGGGCGGCGTGTCGTCGCTCAGTTGGCGAGCGTGCGCGCCACGCCTACGCCGCGGAGCCAGCGTTGTCCGATCTCGGCAGCCCTGGCGAGCAGCGCACTCTCGCTGCCAATCACGCGGCAGAACCCTTGATCGCAAAAGCGAGGACACCCGCAAACTCTGAACCCCAAGAACCTTGCCGCAGGCGCCCATCGCAATCGATTCTCTCGGGGCTTCGACGACTTCGGCGGGCCAGAGCCAACGCACCCAGGCGCCCGCGGCGCCGAAAGGGCGGCGTGTCGTCGCTCAGTTGGCGAGCGAGCGCGCTGCGCCTACGCCGCGGAGCCAGCGTTGTCCAATCTCGGCAGCCTTGGCGAGCAGCGCACTCTCGCTGCCAATCACGCGGCAGAACCCTTGATCGGGTTTGACGGCACGCACGCGGTCGGTCCATTGACGGGCATCCAGACCGAGGCGTTCGAGGACGGCCGGTGGCTTGCCGCTGATTCGGCCACGTTTGGTCGGGTGCCACTGGAAAAGCCAGGACACCCGCAGATTCTGAACCCCATGAACCTTGCCGCAGGCGCCCCTCGCGATCAATTCTCTCGGGGCTTCGACGACTTCGGCGGGCCAGAGCCAACGCACCCAGGCGCCCGCGGCGCCGAAAGGGCGGCACGTCGTCGCTCAGTTGGCGAGCGTGCGCGCTACGCCTAAGCCGCGGAGCCAGCGTTGTCCAATCTCGGCAGCCTTGTCGAGCAGCGCAGTCTCGCTGCCAATCACGCGGCAGAACCCTTGATCGGGCTTGACCGCACGCACGCGTTCGGTCCATTGAAGGGCATCCAGACCGAGGCGTTCGAGGACGGCCGGCGGCTTGCCGCTGATTCGCCCACGTTTGGTCGGGTGCCACTGGCGGCCGGTGGTGTCGACCAATTGAATGTAATCGGCGGTGGAGAGCGCGGTCACGGACAGGCCGCGAATGCCCAACACCGGCGCCAACACCGGTGTGTGCGCGAGATCGCCCGCCGCCCGGCCGACATCGCTCGCTATTGTCGGCGACGATGACTGCGCAGCCGACTCGACGGCCCTGATGCGCTTGAGGATGCTGGTGTGGAAGGATCCCTCCAGATGCGCGGTCATTCCGGCGCGAATCGGATTCAGGTCCACGTAGGTCATCGCCGACAGGACCGCGGTCTCGTCGAGCAGCACCTGGGAACGGAAGCGACCCTCCCAGAACCGGCCCTTGCAATGATCCTCGACATTCGCCCGCCGGGCGATGGGCTCGCTGAGCGACTTCATGAACCACGACAGGCTGCACAGCCGCGAACGCAGCACGCCCAAGCGGTCACTGTTGCCGACGATCTGCGCCTTTGCCACTTCGTACTGCCCGTCCTCTGGTGGATAGAGCCCCAGCCAGCGGACGGCGATCTCGTCGGGGCTCCAGGTTCTGGCGATGTCGGCATGCATCTCGATCACCACATGCAGGTGATTGCTCATCACCGCGTAGGCCCAGATGGAAACGGCATAGAGGTCCGCGAGTTGCGCCAAGCGGTCTTCGACCCACTGCCGGCGATGCTCGTGATCCGCGCCCGTGAGCGGATCCCGCCCGCACAGCCACGCCCGACGCACGCAACGCGACACGCAGTGATAGATGCCGTGGGCGTTGGCGGGGACCAGCCGGGAGCGGGCTTGCGTCATGGGGAGTAGCATTGCCCAGCGGGCCGGCGCGCGCCGTCGGAAAGTTCTGATGGCGGTGTCGGAAAGCTGCCAATCTGTGCGTGTCCTCGTTTCGGCTCGCAATCTCGGTCGCCTGCGCGGCGTTGGGGCAATCACTAGCTGCCCTTGGGATGTTCTTCGGTGCCGTGTACTTCTGGCGCAACAAGCCTGGAGAATAGGGGTCAACCCGCGCAAGGCGGCTAGAAAACGAGCGAAGAGAAGATTTGGACACCCACTTTCCTGAGATTTTGGGAGATCTTGGACACCCACTCTGCCACGCCGGACGAAGATTTGGACACCCGAAGATTTGGACACCCGTACGAAAGCGAGGACACCCGCAGATTCTGAACCCCGTGAACCTTGCCGCAGGCGCCCCTCGCGATCAATTCTCTCGGGGCTTCGACGACTTCGGCGGGCCAGAGCCAACGCACCCAGGCGCCCGCGGCGCCGAAAGGGCGGCGCGTCGTCGCTCAGTTCGCGAGCGAGCGTGCTACGCCTACGCCGCGGAGCCAGCGTTGTCAAAAGCAAGGACACCCGCAGATTCTGAACCCCAGAAAAGCGAGGACACCCGCAGATTCTGAACCCCGTGAACCTTGCCGCAGGCACCCATCGCGATCAATTCTCTCGGGGCTTCGACGACTTCGGCGGGCCAGAGCCAACGCACCCAGGCGCCCGCGGCGCCGAAAGGGCGGCGTGTCGTCGCTCAGTTGGCGAGCGAGCGCGCTGCGCCTACGCCGCGGAGCCGAAGCGAGGACACCCAACGATTTCAGAGCCAACGAACGCAAAAAAGCGAGGACACCCGCAGATTCTGAACCCCGTGAACCTTGCCGCAGGCACCCATCGCGATCAATTCTCTCGGGGCTTCGACGACTTCGGCGGGCCAGAGCCAACGCACCCAGGCGCCCGCGGCGCCGAAAGGGTGGCACGTCGTCGCTCAGTTGGCGAGCGAGCGCGCTACACCTACGCCGCGGAGCCAGCGTTGTCCGATCTCGGCAGCCTTGTCGAGCAGCGCACTCTCGCTGCCAATCACGCGGCAGAACCCTTGATCGGGTTTGACGGCACGCACGCGGTCGGTCCATTGACGGGCATCCAGACCGAGCCGTTCGAGGACGGCCGGTGGCTTGCCGGTGATTCGGCCACGTTTGGTCGGGTGCCACTGGCGGCCGGTGGTGTCGACCAATTGAATGTAATCGGTGGTGGAGAGCGCGGTCACGGACAGGCCGCGAATGCCCAACACCGGCGCCAACACCAGTGTGTGCGCGAGATCGCGCGCCGCCCGGCCGACATCGCTCGCTGTTGCCGGCGACGATGACTGCGAAACCGACTCGACGGCCCAGATGCGCTTGAGAATGCTGGTGTGGACGGATCCCTCCAGATGCGCGGTCATCCCGGCGCGAATCGGGTTCAGGTCCACGTAGGTCATCGCGGACAGGATCGCGGTCTCGTCGAGCAGCACCTGGGAACGGAAGCGACCCTCCCAGAACCTGCCCTTGCAGTGATCCTCGACATTCGCCCGCCGGGCGATGGGCTCGCTCAGCGACTTCATGAACCACGACAGGCTGCAGAGCCGCGAGCGCAGCACGGCTAGCCGGACGTCGTTGGCGACGATCTGCGCCTTCGCTGCGTCGTACTGGCCGTCCTCCGGTGGATAGAGCCCCAGCCAGCGAGTTGCGACTTCGTCCGGGCTCCAGATCCTGGCGATGTCGGCGTGCATCTCGATCACCACATGCAAGTGATTGCTCATCACCGCATAGGCCCAGATGGACACGGCATAGAGGTCCGCGAGTTGCGCCAAGCGGTCTTCGACCCACCGCCGGCGATGCTCGTGATCCGCGCCCGTGAGCGGATCACGCCCGCACAGCCACGCCCGGCGGACGCAGCGCGACACGCAGTGATAGATGCCGTGGGCGTTCGCGGGGACCAGCAGGGAGCGGGCTTGCGTCATGGGGAGTAGCATTGCCCAGCCGGCCGGCGCCTGCTGTCGGAAAGTTCTGACGGCGGCAGAAAAGCGAGGACACCCGCAGATTCTGAACCCCGGGTTCATCCCTGGCGGCTGCGACGCTCGGCGCGGTAGGCCTTCACCTCGGCCACGATTTCCTGCTCGATCTCGGGCGTCAGTTCGTCGAACGGCATGCGCGCCGAACGCTCGCGCAGGTGTTCCAGCGCCCGGCGGCGCAGTTGCTCGCGCAGCAGATCGGCGATGGCGTCAGGCGCCAGCAGGCCGGCGGCGCTGGCTTTCTGCGCCAGATCGTCGGGCAGTTCGATGGCGACGGTGGTCATGCCGAAATCTCCTGTGGTGCAAATCGCTGGGCGTGGTGCTTGAGGATCAAGCCCTCGATCACGGCCTTGGCGATCTTCTTCTCTTCGGTGCTGAACTGGCTCAAGGCCTCGAACTGCAGGCGCAGATCGTCGCTGGGGCCGCGCTCGGCCGGATCGAACAGTAGCGCGTCGGTACTGACCCCGAGTGTCTTGGCGAGCTTGATCAGGGCCTCGACGGAGGGTTGAGCGGTACGCGTCTCGTAGCGCTTGATCTGCTGCACATGGATGCCGGATGCGTCGGCGAGGCTCTGCTGGGTGTAACCCTTCGCCTTGCGCAAGGTGAGCAGACGTTCCGAGAACTTCACGGTGAGCGCCAGTGGCAGTTGAGTCGCATAAGGTGCCTCCCGAGTCTGGACGTGGTGCTTTCAAAGATACTACCAAGAGCGAGGACACCTACCCACCCCACCACCCCAAAAGCGAGGACACCCGCAAACTCTGAACCCCGTGAACCTTGCCGCAGGCGCCCCTCGCGATCAATTCTCTCGGGGCTTCAACGACTTCGGCGGACCAGAGCCAACGCACCCAGGCGCCCGCGGCGCCGAAAGGGCGGCGTGTCGTCCCTCAGTTGGGAATGCTCACACGCTATCCGCGCATATCAACGATTGCCCCGCGGAACACCGAGATTGGTTCGAGCCGGCAACGCGTGCATTGCGCGCAAGCTTCCGAGGCTATCGCACGTGTCAGCACGCGCATTGCGACCAATGCACCGTGGCTATCGCGCCAATCAACGCGTGCATTGCGCCGATAGCGTCGACCCATTCGCAGCGGCAACGCCTCCTGTCCGCGGATTCTACTGGAGCATTCACGGCAGTCACGCTTGACATCATGGAGAGAGCGGGCGATGCCGGCGCTCCCACGAGCCTGTTCCCAGGACCGAACAGACCCGAAGTTCCAGGCCATCACCCCGCCGCGATCAATGAAAAGCGAGGACGCCCACGTCGATACGCCCGGCAGCCTCCCAGGCCGGGCGCGCGATGGCCGCCGGCTCGTCGAGGCCGATCGCAGTGACGCCCCGATACACCGAATAGCCGTCAGCGAGCAGAGCCTCGACCGCAGGCGGGCCGACGAAATCGAGCACGTTGGTGACCAGGGCTACAGGCGGCATCCAGGGCTCCTCGCGGTCATGGTTCCGTCGGATCGTGATGCCCGCCATCGTGCGCCTCGCTGGCGGCCATGTCCGGACCATCGACCAGCGCGGTACCCGCACGCCTGCGCCGGACTGGAAAGGCCCGCGACCGCCACGACCGCACGCGCGCCGCGCCGCAGGCTATCGTCCGGCCATGCGCCTGATCCACACCTCCGACTGGCACCTCGGCCAGACCCTGCACGAGCAGGACCGCAGCTACGAGCACGCGGCCTTCCTCGACTGGCTGCTGGCCACGCTGGAGCGCGAGCAGCCCGAATTGCTGGTGATCGCCGGCGATGTGTTCGACAGCGTCAATCCGCCGATCTCGGCGCAGCGGCAACTGTACCGATTCGTGGTCGAGGCGACCCGCCGGCTGCCGCGGATGACCCTTGCGATGATCGCCGGCAACCATGATTCGGGCGCGCGGATCGAGATGCCGGCGCCGCTGCTGGCCGGCTTCAACGCGCACGCGATCGGCCGCGTGCCCTGGCGTGTCGATGGCTCGCTGGACGCCGGGCGCCTGCTGTTGCCGGTGCCGGGCGCGGACGGGGCGATCGCCGGCTGGGTGCTGGCGCTGCCCTTCCTGCGCCCGGCGGAACTCGGCGCCGCGGGCGGCGACTATCCGGCCGCGATCGCGCGGGTGCACGCCGAGTTGATCGACCACGCGCGTTCGCTGCGCCAGCCGGGCCAGGCGCTGGTCGCGGTCAGCCATGCGCACCTGGCCGGCGGCGCCACCTCGGACAGCGAGCGCAACCTGGTGGCTGGCGGCGCCGAGGCGCTTTCGCCGGCGCTGTTCACCGCTGACATCGACTATGTGGCGCTGGGCCATCTGCACCTGGCGCAGGCGGTTGCCGGGCCGACCACCATCCGCTATTGCGGCTCGCCGTTGCCGCTGTCTTTCGCCGAGGCGGGCTATCCGCACCAGGTGCTCCGGGTGGACATCGAGCCGGGCGCGCCGGCCCGAGTGGAGAGCCTGCCGGTGCCGCGCGCGCTGCCGCTGCTGCGGGTGCCGCAGGCGGGCCCGGCGCCGCTGCCCGAGGTGCTGGCCGAGCTTGCCGCGCTGGGGCTGCCGGAGCTGCCGCTGGAGCAGCGCCCGTGGCTGCAGGTGCGGGTGCTGCTCGACGCACCGATGGTCGACCTGCGCCAGCGCATCGAGGCCGCTGTCGCCGGACAGCCGCTGCGCCTGGTGCACATCAAGCCCGAGTACGCGCAGCGCGAGGGCAGCGACGAGGCGCCGCCCTCGTTCGCGCCGGCCTCGCCAGCCGAGCTGTTCGCGCGCGCCTGGGAGCGCCGCTATGGCTGCGCGCCGGACGCGCGTGCGCTGGCCGACTTCGCCCTGATCGAGTCCGAGGCGGAGGCCGGCGAGTGAGGATCCTGGCGATCCGCCTGTGCAACCTGGCGTCTCTCGGCGGCGAGCATGTGCTGGATTTCGAGGCACCGCCGCTGGCGCACGCCGGCCTGTACGCGATCACCGGACCCACCGGCGCCGGCAAGAGCGTGCTGCTGGATGCGCTGTGCCTGGCGCTCTACAACGATACCCCGCGGCTGCGCGCAGCCCCGGCGCGCGACTCGCAGACGCCGGACATCGAGCACGAGACCGTGCCCACGGCAGATCCGCGCACCCTGCTCCGGCGCGGCTGCGGCGAAGGCTGGGCAGAGGTCGACTTCCGCGGCCAGGATGGCCGCCGCTACCGTTCGCGCTGGAGCGTGCGCCGGGCCCGCGGGCGCGCGGGCGGACGCCTGCAGGCGGTCGAGATGGCACTCACCTGCCTCGACGACAGCCACGTGCTGGCAAGCCAGTTGAAGGAACATCGGGCCCAGCTCGAGCGCGTGCTCGGCCTCAGTTTCGACCAGTTCACGCGCGCCGTGCTGCTGGCGCAGGCCGAGTTCGGCGCTTTCCTGCGCGCCTCGGACAAGGAGCGCGCCGAGCTCCTGGAAAAACTCACCGACAGTGCCCGCTATGCGCGCATCGGCGCACGCGCCTGGCAAAGGAGGAGCGAAGCCAAGGCCGCCTACGATGCGCTGCAGGCGCGCGCCGACGGACTCGCGCCGCTCGACGCCGCGGCACGCGCGGGGCTCGAAGCGCGGGTCGAGGCAGCGCAACAGGCCCTCGTCACGCATGAGCGGCAACTGCGCGTGATCGATGACGGACTGCGCGCGCGCGACGAGGAAGCCGCCCTGCTCGCCGCGCTGGCGCAACAGCGCGCGCAGCACGCCGCCTGCCAGGCGCAGGTCGACGCCGCCGCGCCGGAGCGCGAGCGCCTGGCCCAGCTTGCCGCCTTTGCACCTGTGCGCGAACGCTGGCTGAGGCGCGCGGAACTGCGCGCCGAACTGGCGCAGGACACACGGGCAGCCCAAGCCGACGACGCGGCGCTGGCGGCCGCTGCGGCGGCACTCGACAGCGCCCGCAGCGCCGAGGCCGACGCGCATGCGGTGCTGCAGTCCGCGCAGGCGGCGCGCAGCGAGGCCGAGCCCGCGCTGCAGGCAGCGCAGGCTGCTGAGCGACGAGTGGAGGATTGGCGCCAGCGGCGCGAGGCCGCCGAGGCGCGACTGGCCGAGGTGCGCGCCGCGCAGCAGCAAAACGCGCTGCGCCAGGAATCGCTGCAGGCCGCATTGCAGGCGCATGCGCAGGCGCTCGCCGCGCTCGATGCCGGCGTGCACGAGCGTGCCTGGCTGCAACCGCTGCGGGTGGCCTGGAGCGCGCTGCAAGCGCTGCTGGACGAGGCGCATGCGGCCCACGCGGCCAACGCCGGGCTGCGCGCCGAAGCCGCGCAGGCGCAGGCGGGACTGGCAGACGCCAGCGCCAGGCTCGCACGCGCCGCCGAGGATGCCGGGCAGGCGCAGCAGCAGCTGGAGGCCTGCGTGGCAACCTTGGCCACGCTGCCCGATCCCTACGACGCGCTGCGCGCCTCGCAGGCGGCGCTGGCCGCGCTGGATGCCGAGGAACAGCAATGGCGCGCGCGCGCCGAGGCCCTGCAGCGCTGGCGCGAGGCCGCATCCGCGCTGGCCGGCGCGCGCGCTGCGCACGCGGCGCTGGCGGCGCAGCAGCAGGCCTGCGCGGACGGCCTGCCGGCGCTGGAACAGGCCCCGCGCACCGAAGCGATCCGGCTGGACGAGCTGCGTCGCCTGCTGCAGGCACAGCAACTCGCGCGCAGCGCCAGCGTCGCCGAATTGCGCGCCGGCCTGACCGCCGGCGAGCCCTGCCCCGTGTGCGGCAGCGAGGCCCATCCCTGGACCCGCCACGACACCCTGCTGGCGGCAATCGCTGCGCACGACGAGGCCGAGCTGTCTGCGGTCCAGGCGCGCGCCGATGCGGCTGACGCGCAGTGGCGCGTGGCGCGCGAGCGCCAGGCGCTGCTGCAAGGCGAACTCGCCGCCGCGGTCCGCGCCACTGAGGAGCGTGAGCGCGCCGCCGAGCGCGCCGAGGCATCGTGGCGTGCGCTGGCCGGCGGGCACGGCGACGCGGATGCCGAGGCCAGGCTGGCACAGGTGCAGGCCGACCTGCAGGCGCGGATCGCAGCGCAGCGCCGGCACGATGCCGATCTCGGCGCTGCCGCGAACCGCCGACGCGCAGCCGAGGGCGCCGTCGCGCTGGCACGCGAGCGGGCTGAGCAGGCACGCGGAACGCTCGCCCAGGCGCAGGCGGCGCGCGCCGACGCTCAGGCACGCGCCGAGCGCAGCGAGCACGCCCTCGCCCACGCCGCTACCCAGGCGCAGTCGCTGCGCACCCGGCTGGCCGCGCTGCTGCCGGCCGCGCAGCTGGATGTCGCGCTGGCGCACCCCGCGCGCACCGGCGCCACCCTGCGCGCCGAACTGGACGCGCTCGCGCAGATCGAGGCACAGCGCACGGAGCGGGCGCGGCGCGAAACAACGAACCTGCAGCAGGCGCGCGAGCTGGACGTCGAGGAGGAGCGCCTCGACCAGGCAGAGGTCGCTGCCTGCGGCGCCGCGGAAACCTGTGCGGGCGAGTGGCAGCGCGAGCGCGATGCCCTGCGCACGCTGCTCGCCGGCCAACCAGACAGCGAGGCCTGGCGCCGTGTACTGGAAACCGCGCTGACGCAGGCGCGCGTCGCGCTCGATGCCGCGCGGACATCGGCTGCGGCCGCGCTGCAAGCGCTGGCGGACGCGCGCGAGTCCGGCCTGCGCCGGCGCGCGCGGATCGAGTCGCAGCAGCAGGAACTGGCCACCCTCGAACATGCGCTGGCCGCGTGGACGCAGGCGCACCCCGGGCTGGAGGGCGATGCCCTCGCGCAGGCGCCGGCGGACATGGTCGAGGCCCTGCGCGCGCACCTGGCGGCGCTCGACGGCGCGCTGCGCGATGCCGCGGTGCGCCTGCAGGAACGCGCCGCGCGGCTGCAGGCGCAGCAGCAAGCGCTGGCCGGGCTGCCGGCGCGCGCGGAGTTGCAGGCACAGCGCGACGAGTTCCAGGCGCTACGCGAGGCCTGCGCCGGCGAACTCGAGCGCGCCCGGGTCGAGCGCGAGGTCGACGACCAGGAGCGCGCGCGGCTCGCCGGCGTGCGCACGCAGCTCGCCGCGGCGCAGGCCGAGTACGCGCGCTGGGGTGCGATCGCCGAGCTGATCGGCTCGGCCGACGGCGCGCTGTTCCGCATGCAGGCGCAGGCCAGCCACCTGGAACAACTGGTCGCGCACGCCAACCACCACCTGCAGTTGTTCGCGCGCCGCTACCGCTTGCGCCGCGGCGGCAGCGAACTCGGCCTGCTGGTGATCGACACCGAAATGGGCGACGAGCAGCGCAGCGTGCACTCGCTGTCCGGCGGCGAGAGTTTCCTGGTCGCACTGGCGCTGGCGCTCGGCCTGGCCTCGCTGTCCAGCCGCCAGTTGCGCATCGAGTCGCTGTTCATCGACGAAGGCTTCGGCGCGCTCGACGCGCACGCGCTGGACCTCGCCCTCGATGCCCTCGACGGCCTGCAGGCGCTCGGCCGCCGCGTCGGCGTGATCAGCCACGTGCCCGAGATGCATGAGCGCATCTCCACCCAGGTTCGCGTGCGTCGGCTGGGCCAGGGGCTCAGCACCGTCGAGGTGGTGGGTCCGGGCGGCGCCTGAGCGGCACGGGACACGGGACACCGGGCACGGGGGTGAGGCACGGTCGCGCGCAGCGCGAGCCGATGCACCGCATCGACAGGGACGAACGCCCGACGGCTATGCCGGCGGGCCGGATCGGGGCACCGGGCACCCGGCAGGCAGGATCTGGCTGGGCGCGCATCGTCGGGTCCTGCGACTGTCACTTTCTGCACCGATGGCGGCGCCCTGACGCGGGCTTCATCCAGGTTGCACCGGCCATTGACTTCACGAATGTGAAGATCTCCGCCAGCCCATCCTTCGGAGTCTTCACATGGTCAATCTTGCGATCTTTCATGCCACGCTGCCCAGCTACCTGAGCGCCACCGCGCAGGAGGCGGACCAGCGCAACCTGCAGGTGGCGGTGGCGACGGCCGACCGCGCGGAACTGCTGGCCGCCGCCGGCAAGGTCAAGGTCGATGCGCTGGTCGCGGACCTCGACCTGCTCGGCGACCACCCGGAGCAGGCGATCGCCGAGTTCGAACGCCTGCTGCGCCCGGAGCTGACGGTGATCGTCTATGCCTTCGCCAAGTGGGATGTGATCGAGCGCCTGCGCGGGCCGCAGCGGCAGCTGATGCGCGCGCCGGTGAGTGCGCGGGCGCTGCGCTCGAACATGCTCGGGTTGATCGTCAAGCACCTGACGCAAAACCCGGCCAAGGCGGTGGTGACCCCGCTCGAGACCGGGCTGATGCGCCTGGAGCAGCAGGCGCCCATGCGCCGCTACAACGACCTGCAACTGGCGGCGCTGCAGGATGTGAAGAGCGCGGTGAACTGCGAGTGCCCGAACCAGGTGGCTGACCTGGTGCTGCAACTGGTCGCCTTCGAGACCTACTCGGCGCAGTGCCAGAACAAGAACGAGAAGGACGCGCAGATGCACCGCCTGCTGGCCCGCGTCACCGGCCATGCGCGCGCAGTGATGGAGTACGGCCTGAAGGAACTGTGCGCCTTCGAGGGCATCGACCCGGCGGAACTGGTCCAGCGCACGCGCCGCGCAGTCGGCTGAGTCAGAGCACGACGACCGGATCGCCCAGCCTGATCGTGCCGCGACCGCGGGCGATCAGGTTCTGGCCGAAGGTGATGCCCTTGGCGCCGCGGCGATAGTCCTTCAGCGTGCGCAGCGGCTCGCCGTCCGCCTCGCGCTCGCCGCGGTCGGGGTCGACCGTGGTGAACACGCAGCGCACGCAGGGCTTGACCACATCGAATTCGATGTCGCCGATGCGTACGCGACCCCAGCCGTCCTCCGCATGGGCAGGCACACCGTCGATCAGGAGGTTCGGTCGGAAACGCTGCCAGCCGAGGTCGCGCCCGGCGCGCGCGGACAGCTCGGCGCAGGCGGAGCGCGACAGCAGCAACAGCGGATAGCCGTCGGCGAAGGCGGTTTCATCGCCCGGCTGCGCGTAAGCGGGATCCAGCGGTCGCAGCATCGCGGCATCCGCGTGGACCAGTCGCAGCGGCTGGCCGAAGGCGGCGCTGAACCAGGCGGCAGCCGCGTCGCCGCCATCTGCGGCGCTCATCCGGCTGCCCCAGACTTCCACCTCGCGACGCGTCGCCTCGCCAGCAACCTCAACCTCCAGGCGCCCGAAGCCATCCAGCGCAAAGCGCGCCCGCGGGCCGTCCGCCTCGACCTGCACTCGCACCAGCGCGGGCCATTCGCGGCCGCTGACGAAGCGGCCATCGCGATCGACCAGCATCCAGCTGCGGTCCCCGGCGAGTCCGCGACCAGCCACTGAGGCGACCGACAGCGACTGCCCGGCGCCGGATTTCAGCGGATAGACGACGATCTCGCCGAGGGTGGCGCTCATGGCGTGCAGGCGCGCGGCGTGGTCAGCATCTGCACCGGCACGTCGGCGGCAGTCCAGGCGCCGGCCAGCGGCGCCGCCAGGTTGACCGCCAGCGACCAGCGGCTGGCCGGCCCGCTGCCACCGGGGGCGGTGGGATCGAGGGTACGCGCATAGTCGCCGGCCGCCACGCGCGTGGTCGCCACCGCGGCGCAGGACGGACAGAAACCGCGGTATTGGTACATCGTCATCGGCGCTCCGAAGGTGCTGCCCTGGCCGAGCACCCAGCGCGGCTGGCCATCCGCAGCATAGAGGTAGAACACCGCCAGTTCGACCCCGGGCAGCGCCAGCAGGTTGGCGCCGTAGCCCGAGCGCGCCGGCTCGTACCACAGGCCGCCGATGTCCACCGGCGTGCCGCCGCTGCGGGCCACGCAGGCGCTGTTGGCGAGCAGGGTCATCGGCTCGCTGCCGCTGCGCCCGTCGAGCTCCCAGGAATAGACCAGCCGACCGTCCTGGCGGGTCAGCGTGGCGCGCCCGACGCGGGTGCCATGCGCCGACCCGTTGACCCAGGCGTAGCGGTACAGGTCGGTGCTGACCGCCGCGCTTCCGCCAGCCAGTGCGTCCGGGAAGCCGAGGTACCACACCGGCTGGCCGGCGTCGTCGTAGGTGTACCAGACCAGTTGTGCGGCGCCGCCGGCGCGAGTGAAGAACACCCCGTGGCCATCGCGCGCGCCGTTGTAGTAGACCCCGTATTCGAAGCTCGTGGGCGCGCTTGCGACCACCTCGGCGCGCAGGTCCACGGCGATCGGCACGCTGCTCTGGTTGCGTGGCACGACATACCAGCGGCCCGGTGTGAGCTGCGGCGCACTCAGGGTCAGGGTCTCGTTGGCCGTCGGGCCGGCCGCACTGACCGCAGCGGCCGACGGGGGCGGCGCCGACGGCAAGGCGTCGCCGATGGCGTTGCCTGCGGCAGGCGCGAGATAGACATCGGCATTGCCCTCCAGCCCGGTCATGCTGATCTGCAACTGGGTGGCACCGGCCGGCACATCGACGACGATGCGCTCGCGCGCGGCACCCGCCGGCAACAAGAAGCGGCGCACCACGCCAGGCGAAAGGTACTCGCCCGTCTCCGCTGCGACGGCGGTGCGGTCGAGGACCAGCGGGACTTCGCCGAAACTGCTGGCGTCAGCGCCGCGGCGCAGGATGACACTGGCGTAGCCGCGCTCACCCACCTGGATGCCACCGAGGTCGTAGCCAACCCGCAGCGATGCCGCCTGGTCCAGGCCGGGAACCGGGGGCAGGGTTGCGTGCCCACTCAGGTTGACGCCTTCGCTGGGCGGGATGGCCGCATAGTGCACGTTTCCGCTGTCGTTCGGATTCGCCGAGGCGAATGCGAGGATGCGCACGAAGTAGTTGCCGGCAGGCAATTCGGTCAGGCGGCACTCCTCGACCGAAACCGGGCCGATCGATTCGCACAACGCCTCGCTGTCCTCCGCCACCTGGTTGCCATTGCTGTCGCGTCCGACATACAAGTCCCAGTCGGTGGCGGTGGAACCGGCAATCTCCGCGCGCAACTCGCTACCGGCGGCGACCGGCACCCAGTACACGGATGCGGCACCGGGAGCCAGCGTGGGAACCTGGCGCGTCGCGATCACCGGTCCGCGCACGGTGGCGGTCACTTCGCTGCTGGGGCTGGCTCCGGTCACCGGCACGTCGACATGGCCGCGCTCGCGATCGATCGCGGTGGCCAGCTTCGCCGGGTAGGTCAGCAGCGGTTTGCGCACGGCCACCGTGAGCCGGCTGACCGGGATCGTCGGATCGCTGGCGGTCAGTACCACGCCCGCGTTGAGGAAGCGCTCGGCCCAGGTTCCGTCGCTGTTGTCGACGCGAATCGTCAGCTCCTGCTCTGCTCCCGCCGCCAGGCTGAAGCTGGCCGGCTGCACCGTGATCGCTGCATTGGCGGGCACATCCACTGTCGCAGTCCAGTTGCCACTGCGCCAGGCGCGCACGCGGCGAGTGAAGCTGCAGGCGTCGATGCAGCTTTCGTCGTAGAGGGCGGCTGTATTGAGACGCGTCGGGTCGCCACCCAGGCGCGGGTTCTCGCGCTCGTAGTCGCCCATCGTCAACGGCAACACCAGGCCGGCGGTCAACGCGCGATCGATCCTGGCCATGCCGGCACCCATCTCGACCGGCGTTGCGGGGCGTGCGCCGCCGTCGGCGCGCACACCCGGGTCCGCGGTGAGCTCCAGCGCCGACATCAGCACCAGCGGGCCTTCGGCAGGGTAGCGCTGGCGCAGCAGTGCGAACATGCCGGCGACGTGCGGCGCCGCCATCGAGGTGCCCGACAGGGGCACTTCGACCGCGCTGGTGATCGCCGCCGAGTAGATCGAGCTGCCTGGCGCGGACAGGGTTGGCCGCAACATCCCGATCCGGCGCAAATCCGGGCCGGTGGAACTGCTGTCGGACAGGATCGGGCCATAGGTACCGGACTGGCGCACTTCAGTCGCGAGCAAGCGTCCGCGCGCACTCCCCTGGCTGGCGCGCACCCAGGCGATCAGTTGCTCGCCGTCGGTTTGTCCCAGGTGAACCGTGGGCAGCACGTAGGAATCCGTGACCAGGCGCTCGGCGAACTCGGCGTCATTGACCAGGATGACGCCACCGCCGCCGGCGCGTTGCACGTTGGCAATTTTTGCCGCGCGCGCGTAGAAACCCCGCACGCAGACTACGATCTCGCCGTTGAACACCCGGCCGCTCCAGGGATTGCTGACGCCAGTTGCGGAGTTGTCGGGATCGGAGCCCTGGGCACATCCGGCGGAGCCGAACTGCTCACCCAGCACGATGCTGGTCGGGCCGAAGCTGCCGGACAGCCCAGCCCCCGCCAGAGTAGCCGCTGGCGGCGCCGCGCTTCCGCTGAACTCGCCCACCGCCGGGCCTGCACGCCGGTCGGCCGTGGTGTTGCCGACGGCCGCCACCCAGGGCAACGAGGCATAGGTCGTGAAGCCAGCTTGCGCGCCATTGTTGCCGGCCGAGGCAGCGAAGGCGATGCCCGCGCGCACCGCGTTGGTGACGGCCCGGGCGGTGGGCGACTCCGGCTGGTCGCCCAGCGCGCTCCATGGATCGGGCGAACCGCCACCCAGCGACCACGAGAGCACATGCACGCCGTCGGCAATGGCCTGGTCGACTGCCATTACCAACGCGCTCTGGGCAAAGTTCTCGACCCCGGCGCGGTAGACGATCAGGTTGGCACGCGGAGCCACCCCCGCCAGCCGGGTCGCGAGAGAAGACGCGCCGACCGGCAGATTGAATGGACGCAGATTGCCGGTGGCAATGCCGGCAGTGTGAGTTCCGTGACCGTTCGAATCGATGCCGAAATTCGGCGACGAGGAGAAGTCGTAAACCCCGATGCGCTTGCTGTTGCAGTAGCCGGCATTGGCAGCTTGCGCGCAGACACCGTAGAAGCGTCCGCGTGGATTGACATGGGTGTAGCCGTCAGCGTCGATCGCTGCGAAGGCAGCGTGATCATGCCGGATGCCGGTGTCGACGACCCCGATGATGACGCCTTCGCCGCGCGCACCGGTGGCCGTCGGCGGCAACTCCCAGGCAGCAGTGGCACCCACCGTCGCCGTGCTGCCATAGGTATCGGGGTACTCGATCCGGTCACGCATGACCGCACGAACGCCGTCCACGCGCGCCAGGTCAGCCGCAGCAGCGGGGTCCAGATCGATGGCGAATCCATTGAATCCGTAGCGATACTCGAACACCGGCCGGTGGGCAAGCTTGGACCGCTTGGTGAAGCGCGCAAGCACCGCGGAACGCTCGCGGTCGAGCATTTCCACGTATCTGCGCGTGCCTGGATCGTCGCTGTCGAACATCGCCGAGGGATGTGCCTGCTTCGCCTGTTCGTGCGCGAAGGCTGCGGCGGCGGCTGGCTGGTCCAACTCGACGATGTAGCGCGATGTTTCCGCGGCTTGGGCGGCAAATGCCACGGACAGGATCAATGCGGACACAGACACGAAGCGGCCTCCGATGAGGGACAATCAAGCAAGGCGTGGCGCAGGACCCGGGATGCCAAGAGCGATGTCAGGGATCACACCGGGACAGTTGCTTGCATTTTGCCATTCGATCTACGAAGTGAAACGCGGGCTCGGCTGGGAGGTACTCGACGCAGCACCGCCCGCAGAATCAGGCGTACCCGAGGATTCAACCCAGCGCTGGGCGTTGATCAGCGCCTGCAATCCGCTGTCAGCCCTGCTGCATGCGGATGTTAACCGCGCCCGGCATGATCGGCTGCACACAGTCATCAGCGCCGCCGGCGCGACATGTTTCCCGGGCCGCGGCCGCGCGCCGGATTCCAGCTGGAGCGAGGACAGCTGGCTGGTGCACGCGCCGTTGCCGCTGGTCGATGCCTGGGCAACCGCCTTCGACCAGCATGCGGTGTACCTGCCGCCGCAACAGGGCCAGGCGGCGGGCCTGCGCATCTACTCCCCCCCGGCGGACGGGCAACGCCCGCCATTCATGGGCAATCTCCGGCTCGAATGGGTAGGATGCGACCCGCCTTTCGCCACCTGACCCACCCCGCTTGTCGACCCCCGCATCCACCGATGCCGAAACACCGCTGCTCCGGGCGCGCGCGTTGACCTGCCTGCGCGAGGAGGAGCCGCTGTTCCGGCCGATCGACATCGAGTTGCCGCGCGGGCACTTGCTGGTGCTCGAGGGCCGCAACGGGGCCGGCAAGACCACCCTGCTGCGCGCCCTGCTCGGGCTGCACCCGCTGGAAGCCCAGTCGCTGCACTTCCTTGGCGAGGATGTGTTGCAGCAGCGCCACGCGTTGAACGCGGGCGCGCTCTGGCTGGGCCATTTGCTGGCGCTGAAGGGCGACCTGACCGTGCGCGAGAACCTCGAGTTCGCGCTGGCGATCGGTTCGGACGCGGCGCCCGGCGACATCGACGCCCTCTGCGCCGAGTTGGGCATCGCCGGCTACGAGGACACCCCGGCGCGCGCGCTGTCCGCCGGCCAGCGCAAGCGCGCCGCGCTCGCCCGCCTGGCCGCGAGCGGGCGCCCCCTGTGGCTGCTCGACGAGCCTTTCGCCAACCTCGACGCGCCCGGCATGGCGGTGGTCGAGCGCCTGCTCGCGCGCCACCTGGCCGGCGGCGGCGGCGCGGTGCTGACCAGCCACGGCGTGCTGCCGATCACCCTGCCCGCCGTCACCGTGCGGCTGGAGCACGCGCGATGACTCGGGAACGCTGGTCAACAACCTTGGTCCGCAAAGGACGCAAAGGAAAGCGAGGGTTGCGGGGATCGATCGCGACGCTGCTACGGGGTGATGGCGGGCAGCCAGCTTCACTCGAATCATTCCGCTCTTCTTCGCGTCCTTTGCGTCCTTTGCGGACAATGAAGCGCTCTTCCAGCACTGCCCAGGGAGCAGCCGAATGACCGCCCTGCGCCCCTACCAGGCCCTGCTCGCGCGCGACCTCAAACTGGCCTTCCGGCGCCGGGCGGACCTGCTGCTGCCGCTGGGGTTTGCGGTGCTGGTGGTGCTGCTGTTCGGCATCGCGCTCGGCGGCACGCCCGAGCGGCTGGCGCCGGTGTCGGCACCGGTGATCTGGGTCACCGTCCTGCTGGCCGGATTCCTGAGTCTCGATGGCCTGTTCCGCCCCGACGTCGACGACGGCACCCTGGACCATTGGCTGGCAGGACCCACGTCCATCGTCGGGTTGATGTACGCCAAGGCGCTGGCGCACTGGTTGCTGTACGGTGTCGGCCTGACGCTGTCGACTCCGCTGCTGGCAATGCTGTTGAACCTTCCCGTGGACCTGCTGCCGGTGATGCTGGCGGCACTTGCGATCGGTACCCTGGGCGCGACCCAGATCGGCATCGTTGCCGCGGCGTTGACGGCGCGCCTGCGCCGCAGTGGTATTTTGCTGGCCTTGATCGTGATGCCGCTGTACCTGCCGCTGCTGATCTTCGGCAGCGGCGCGGTGGACGCGGTGCGCCTGCGCGAGTCGCCCAAGGGCGCGCTGCTGTTGCTGGCGGCGCAAACCGTGCTGCTGCTGACGCTGGCGCCGCCGGCGGCTGCGGCGGCCCTGCGCATAGGATCGGACAATCCGCCATGAACCCCGTGCTGCGCTGGTTCCATCAACTCGGATCCCCGCCGTATTTCTATGCCTTCGCGACGCGCTGGATGCCGTGGTTCGGCTGGAGCGCGCTGGTGCTCACGCTGATCGGCATGTACATCGGGCTGCACCGCGCGCCGGCCGACTACCTGCAGGGCGACAGCTTCCGCATCATCTACATCCACGTGCCCAGCGCCTGGATGAGCATGTTCATCTACGTGGCGATGGCGGTGAACGGCGCCATCGCGCTGATCTGGCGGATCAAGCTGTCGGAGATCCTGTTTCTGGCCTGCGCGCCGATCGGCGCGATGTTCACCGCGATCACACTGATCACCGGCATGCTCTGGGGCAAGCCCACCTGGGGCGCCTACTGGGTATGGGACGCGCGCCTGACCAGCGAACTGGTGCTGCTGTTCCTGTATTTCGGCGTGATTGGCCTGGCCTCGGCCTACGACGATTTGCGCCAGGGCGCGCGCGCCGCGGCGGTGCTGGCACTGGTCGGCGTGGTGAATGTCCCGATCATCCATTTCTCGGTCAAATGGTGGAACACGCTGCACCAGGGTGAGACCGTGCGCGTGTTCGGCAAGAGCAGCATCGATGGCTCGATGCTGTGGCCGTTGCTGATCATGGCGCTGGCGACCAAGCTGTATTTCGTCTTCGCCGTCTTGATGCGCGCCCGTGGCACGCTGCTGGAACAGGAGCGCGGCAAAGCCTGGGTGCGGGAACTGGTCGGAGGAGCGCGCTGATGCTGGCCTGGCTGGAAAACCAGGGGCACTGGGGATTCATCTGGCTGTCGCTGGCGGTCACACTGGTCCTGGTGCTGGCCGACCTGCTGCCGCCCTGGCTGCGCCAGCGCAAGCTCAAACAGGACATCCGCGCGCGCATCCGCCGCGAACAACACCAAAGCGAGTAAGGCCATGCATCCGCTACGTCGTCGTCGGCTGTTCCTGATCCTCGGTCTCGTGGTCGGCATCGGCGCCGCCACCGGCCTGGCGCTGGTCGCACTGCAGGAAAACGTCAACCACTTCTACAGCCCCTCCGAGGTGCTCGCCGGCAGCGCGCCGGAAGGGCGCAATTTCCGTCTCGGCGGCGTGGTGCTGGAAGGCAGCACGCGGCGCGACGGCAGCTCGCTGAAAGCGCACTTCGTGGTGACCGACCGCTTCAAGGACCTGCCGGTGGAATACGAAGGCATCCTCCCGGACCTGTTCAAGGAAGGCCAGAGCGTGATCGCCACCGGCGTGCTGCAGGCCGGCGGCGTGTTCGTCGCCAGCGAGGTGCTGGCCAAGCACGACGAGAACTACATGCCCAAGGAGGTCGCCGAGGCGATCGCCAAGGGCAAGGCGCAGAAGGACAGCCAGGGAGCGCAGACGCCATGATGCCGGAGCTGGGCCAGGTCTTTCTGATCCTCGCGCTGCTGCTCGCAGCGGTGCAGGCCTGCGTGCCGCTGATCGGCGCCCAGATCAATGATCCGGCGTTGATGCGGGTGGCGCGGCCGGCAGTCTATGGCCAGTTCGTGTTCCTCGCCGCGGCCTACACCATCCTGACGCTCGGCTTCGTCAACCAGGATTTCTCGATCGCCTACGTGGCGCAGAACAGCAACCTGCAACTGCCGCCCGAGTACCGCATCAGCGCGGTGTGGGGCGCGCACGAGGGTTCGCTGCTGCTGTGGGTGCTGATACTGTCGATCTGGTCGGTGGCGCTGGCGGCCCTGAGCCACAAGCTGCCGCAGCGTTTCATGGCGCGTGCGCTGGGCACGCTCGGCGTCATCTCGATCGGCTTCCTGTCCTTCACCGCGCTCACCAGCAATCCCTTCGAACGGCATGTGCCGCCGCTGCCGGACGGCAACGACCTGAATCCCTTGCTGCAAGACTTCGGCCTGATCGTGCATCCGCCGATGCTGTACATGGGCTACGTGGGCTTCGCGATCGCCTTCGCCTTCGCCGTCGCCGCGCTGCTGGACGGCCGCGTCGACCGCCAATGGGTGCGCTGGTCGCGCCCATGGACCAACGTCGCCTGGGCCTTCCTCACCATCGGCATCGCGCTCGGCAGCTGGTGGGCGTACTACGAACTGGGCTGGGGCGGCTGGTGGTTCTGGGATCCGGTGGAGAACGCCTCGTTCATGCCCTGGCTGGTCGGCGCCGCACTGATCCATTCGCAGGCGGTCACCGAGAAGCGCGGCACCTTCGCCGCGTGGACCCTGCTGCTGGCGATCACCGCCTTCTCGCTGTCCCTGCTCGGCACCTTCCTGGTGCGCTCGGGCGTGCTCACCAGCGTGCACGCCTTCGCCAGCGATCCGGCGCGCGGCACCTTCATCCTCGCCTTCCTGGCGGTGGTCGCCGGTGGCGCGCTGACGCTCTACGCCATCCGCGCGCCGCGCCTCGCATCAGCTCCGCCGGTGGAACTGTACTCGCGCGAGAGCCTGCTGCTGGCCAACAACATCCTGCTCACCACCGCCTGCGCGATGGTCCTGATCGGCACCCTGTACCCGCTGGTGGCGGAAGCCTTCGACCTCGGCAAGATCTCGGTCGGGCCGCCCTATTTCGGGCTGATGTTCATCGTACTGATGACACCGCTCGTGCTGCTGGTCCCACTCGGCCCGCTGACCCGCTGGAAGGGCGACTCTGCCGGCGGCGTGCTGCTGGCGCTGCGCACCGCGCTGGCGCTCGCCGCGGTGACCGGCGCGCTGGCGTGGATCTTTTTCCGCGAGATTCCGATCCTGCGCGTGCTGGCGATCACTGGCGGCGTCTTCGTGATGCTCGGCACCTTGGCTTTCGTTGTCCGGCGTATCCGCCAGGCACCGGCGGGACGCCGCTTCACCGCGGAGATGGTCGGCATGTCGCTGGCGCATTTCGGCATCGGCATGTTCGTGGTCGGCGTGATGGTCACCGAATCGCTGAATGTCGAACGCGATGTGCGCATGCAGCCAGGCGACACCGTCGAGGTCTCCGGCTACGAGATCGCCTTCGTCACGCTGCGCCATCATGAAGGCCCGAACTTCATCGCCGACGAGGGCGTGTTCGAGATCCGCAAGGATGGCCGCGTGCTCTCCGAGCAGCACCCGCAGAAGCGCCAGTACCTGCGCGGCCAGGTGATGACCGAGGCCGCCATCGACGCCGGCTTCTTCAGCGACTTCTACATCGCGATGGGCGAGCCGCTGCAGGACGGCGCAGCCTGGGCGGTGCGCCTGTACTACAAGCCGATGATCCGCTGGGTCTGGCTCGGCGCGCTGCTGATGATGCTGGGCGGCTTCATCGCCGCCACCGCGCGCCGCCCGCGCCAGGCCGTGCCTGCGCGCGAAGGCGAAGCGGCCAACCCGGATGTGCTGCCGGTGGCCGCGCGCAGCGCGTCGGAGCCGGCATGAATCCACGTGCGCTGATCCCGCTGGTCGTGTTCCTGGCGATCGGGGCGCTGCTGTGGAGCGGCATCGGCAAGGACCCGACCGTGCTGCCATCGGTCCTGATCGGCAAGCCGGCGCCGGATTTCAGCGCGCCGGAGCTGCGCAACCAGAGCATCACCCACAGCAAGGCCTCGCTCGTCGGCAAGCCCTTCCTGCTGAACGTGTTCGCCAGCTGGTGCCCGAGCTGCCGCGTGGAGCATCCGGTGCTGGCGCGCTATGCCCGCGAGGGCAAGATCCGGCTGGTCGGACTGAACTGGAAGGACCAGGCTGGCGACGCGCTCGGCTGGCTGCAACAGTTCGGCGATCCCTACGAGGAAATCGTCTACGACCCGGATGGCCGCATCGGCATCGATTTCGGCGTCACCGCGGCGCCGGAGAGCTTCGTCATCGGCGCCGATGGATCGATCCTGTACAAGCACATCGGCCCGATCAGCGTGGAAGACATGGAAACCAAGATCCTGCCGCTGCTGCAGGGGAAAGCGTCTTGAACATCCGCCCCTTTATCCTCTGCGCCCTGCTGGCGCTGGCCTGGCTGTCGCCGGCGGCGGCGATCCAGCCGCTGGAATTCACCGACCGTGCGCAGGAGCATCGCTATCAGCAACTGCTGCGCGAACTGCGCTGCCTGCAATGCCAGAACCAGAGCCTGGCCGACTCCGACTCCAACGTCGCTGGCGGATTGCGCCTGGAGATCCACAAGCAGATGCTCGCCGGCCGTAGCGACGACGAGATCAAGGCCTTCCTGGTGGAACGCTATGGCGAGTTCGTGCTGTACCGCCCGGAAGTGAAGAGCGGCACCTGGTTGTTGTGGTTCGGGCCTTTCGCGATCCTGGTCGGTGCCGGCCTGGCCCTGGTGCTCACCCTGCGCAAACGCCGCGCAAAAGCGGCTGCGGTCGCCGAGACGACCCGCGATGAGGAGGATTGGTGACGACTGGTTTCTGGATCCTGGCCGCGCTGGCTGTACTGGCCGCGCTGGCCTTCCTGCTGTGGCCGATGTTGCGCGCGCCGCGCACCGGTGCGGTGGCGGCACAGACCGCACTGCTGCGCGAGCAGCTCGAGGCGCTGAAGTCCGCGCACGCCGCCGGCCTGGTCGATGACGCGAGCTTCCAGGCGCGCCAGCAGGCCCTGAGCGCCGCGGCCCTGAAACTGATCGACACGCCCGAGAGCGCCCGCCCGGCATTGTCGGGCGCCGCGAAGGTGACCGCCGTTCTGCTGCTGCTCGCGCTGCCGATCGCAACGATGTTGCTGTACGAACGCATCGGTACGCCGAATGCGATCGGCTTCTCTGGCCCCGGCCCTGGCACCGTGACCACCGCCAGCGGCGACCCGGCCGCCACCAACGCCCCGGCGCTCACGCAGGCCGCCGAAACTCTGGCCGCCAAGCTCAAGGACAACCCGAACGATGGCGAGGGCTGGGTGCTGCTGGCCCGCACCTACCGCGCCACCGAGAACTTCGCCGAAGCCGCCAAGGCCTACGATCGCGCGCTCTCGCTGGTGCCGGAGACTGCGGACCTGCTCGCCGAGGCCGCCGAGTCCAAGGGCCTGTCGTCTGAGCCGCGCACGCTGCAGGGCGAGCCCTTGAAGCTGATCGAGCGCGCGCTGCAGCTGGAGCCGGAGAACCAGAATGCACTGTTCCTCAAGGGTCTCGCGCTGGCGCAATCGGATGATCCGGCGGGCGCCGAGGCCGCCTGGGACAAGCTGCTCGGACTGATGGATCCGGGCACCCCGGCGCACACCGCGGTGGTCGAGCAGATGAACATTGTCCGCGCGCGCCTGGGCAAGGGTCCGATGGAAGCGGCGCCTGCCGCGCCCGCAACCGCCGGGTCCGCGCCTCCGCCGACGGCGCCCGCGACCGCCAGCGACGCCGCAGGTGTCGAAGTGAGCGTGCGCCTTGCGCCGGAACTGGCCGCGCAGGTGTCGCCCGACAACGTGATGTTCGTGTTTGCCCGCGCCGAGCAGGGCCCGCCCGCGCCGCTGGCGATCCAGCGCCTGGTCGCCGGCGCCCTGCCGCTCACCATCAAACTCGACGAAACCATGGGCATGATCCAGGGCATGTCGCTGGCGCAGTTCCCGCGCGTCGTCATCGGCGCCCGTATCTCCAAGTCCGGCAACGCCGCGCCGCAGCCCGGCGACCTGGAAGGCCTGAGCGCCGCGCTCGACTGGCGCGCCGCGGGCAAGGTTGAGGTCGTGATCGACCGGGTGCGGTGACGCGCGGGAGGGTACGGCGGGAGCGTGGACGGCGGTGAAGCGGAAGAGCGGGGCGGGGGGCAGGGGACCTGCCTTGCGGCATCTGCAAACTGCGCCGCGACGGGTTGATTGACGGGTTCAAAGGCACACTGTGCCTCGCTGCCATCAACGCCCCAGTCCAGTTCCCCTGCCCCGCTTCATCTTCCCCTGCCCCGCTTCACCGGCGCCCCCCGCCCCGCTTCACCTGCCCCCTGCCCCGCTTCACCTTCCCCCTGCCCCGCTCTTACCCTCCATGACTTCCCAGATCCGTCTCGTCCTCGCGCTCCTGGCAACCCTCGCCCTCGCTGCCTGTTCGCCGCCAGCCAACCGCGGCGACACGCGCGCCTTTGAGCCGCAAGCCGCGGCGCAGGCGCTGGTCGACCGGGTCGAGTCGCTCGGGATCGACGGGCTCCCGGATGACGCGCAGATGCGGGCGCTGGCGCCGCTGCTGGCGCCGGAGCTGCGCGCGGATTTCGAAGCTGCGCGCGCATGGCAACGCGGCGAGATCGAGCGGATGCAGCGCGAGGGCAGCGAGGACAAGCCGCCGTTCGTCGAAGGCGATCTGTTCAGCAGCCTGTTCGAAGGCGCCGACAGCAGCCGCGTGCTGTCGCTGACCGGAAACGACGCGCGCAGCGTGGCCGTTGTCGAGCGCGGTTACGGCAGCGGCGGCGACCGCGTGGTCTGGCGCGACCGCGTGGTCCTGCGCCGCTCCGGCGACCGCTGGCTGCTGGTCGACATCGAGTACGGTGGCGACTGGGCTTTCCAGGCGGGCACACGCTCGCTGGCGCAGACCCTGAAAGCCCGCGACTGATCAGGCCGGCTGGCCGACTACCACCACCGGCGCGAAACCACCACCCAGCGTGCGGAAATTGGTGGTCTGCCCGCTGTAGATCCGCGCCGCCAGCAGCAGGACCTCGCCGGCATAGGTGTAGGCGCGCAGATCGAACTTCAGGTCGCTGGCCTGACCGTCGAGATCGATCGCGCGTGCGCCAGGCGGCACCAGTTCCTGGGCAATGAAGCCGCCCGCGAGAATCTCGCTCCACACCCGCCGAGTGAGCTTGTCGCCACGGTAGGCTGCCTTGCTGCCGAAGCTGGCCCAGGGCTTGAAGAACCAGTCGCGCCGCCCGGCCCAGAGCGATTCGGCGTCGGCGGCAGACACCTCGCGGGTGCGCGGCACCACTGCGGCGAGCACGGCGCGATCCGCCGCGGGGACATCATGCGCCGCGAGCCAAGCCGCATCGCCCAGGGTTGCGAGGTTGCGCTTGTCCGCATGCAGCGCGTGCGCTCGCGGGTGCGGCGTCAGCACTACCGCACCGGCCTTCCACGCGGCATGCAGCGAGGCGTGCGCCGGGTCGTCGAGTTGGAAATCGGTGAGCCGGTTGTAGACCAAGTCGAGCGTGCGCCCGCCGGCCCACAGCCGGCCGTCGCGCCATTCCAGCGAACGCGCATCGGCAATCTGCGCGTCCAGGCCAGCATCCGCGAACAGCCGGCGGAACAGCGCGAATTCCGGCGCCAGGTACTGCGCTTCGGGCTCGTCGTCGATGATCGCCCCGCTGCGCACCGGCACCTCCCCCCGCTGCGCCCGCCACTCGGCCTGGAACATCGCGAGCACGCCCGCTTCCAGCCGCTCCAGGGGCACGCC
Organism: Rhodanobacteraceae bacterium; assembly: GCA_016713135.1. Classification (NCBI taxonomy): domain Bacteria; kingdom Pseudomonadati; phylum Pseudomonadota; class Gammaproteobacteria; order Lysobacterales; family Rhodanobacteraceae; species Rhodanobacteraceae bacterium. The sequence goes on from JADJPR010000023.1 coordinate 820,780, forward strand.
CGCCAGCGAGGCATTGCGCAGCCCTGCGCAGCACGCCGCCTGAGCGCGCGCCAACGCGAGGTTCAGCAACAGCCCGCCGGCATTGGTGTTGATCTCGATGAGCCGCGGCCCTTGCGCTGTCAGGTGGAAGTCATAACCCATCAGCACACCGCGCGGGCCGCGGTCGATGCGCGCCGTGGGCGGTACGCGCGCCAGCGCCAGCGCCTGGAAGTCCGCCAGCGCGATGGTCCGCTCGATCGCAGCGATCGCCCGCCCGATGCCTGTGGCCACCGCCGGCGAGATGAACACGGTGGTCGCCGAGAACAGATGGGGGTGCGACTGCGACAGCCCTTCGCCCCAGCCGGCCCGGCCGGCCTCGGCGTCGAGCAGTCGCAACAGCTCTACGCGATCGAGCGTACGGCAACGGCAGGCCGCATTCAGCTCCTCCGCGGTCGGCGCCAGCAGCACCGGCCCTGGCAGTTCCAACGCCTGCATCAGGCCCTCCCTGCCTCGTACCAACCCTTGCTGCGATTGACCACGCGCACCACCAGCAGCATCACCGGCACCTCGATCAGCACGCCGACCACGGTGGCGAGCGCCGCGCCGGATTCGAAGCCGAACAGGCTGATCGCAGCCGCTACCGCCAGTTCGAAGAAATTGGATGCGCCGATCAGCGCCGAGGGACAGGCCACCGCGTGCGTCTCGCCGGCCCAGCGATTCAGGCCGTAGGCGAGGCTGGCATTGAACAGCACCTGGATCAGGATCGGTACCGCCAGCAGCGCGATCACCAGTGGCTGCTTGAGGATGGCGACGCCCTGGAAGGCGAACAGCAGCACGAGGGTGAGCAGCAGCGCGGCCGTCGACCACGGCGAGATCGTCGCGAGCGCGCGCTCCAGCGCCTGCGGCCCGCGTTTCAGCAGCGCCCGGCGCAGCGCCTGTGCGATCAGCACCGGGATCACGATGTACAGCAGCACCGAGATCAGCAGCGTCTCCCACGGCACGCTGATCGACGACAGGCCGAGCAGCAGCGCGACGATCGGCGCGAAAGCGAACACCATGATCAGGTCGTTGACCGCCACCTGCGACAGGGTGAACAACGGGTCACCGTTGGTCAGCCGGCTCCAGACGAACACCATCGCGGTGCAGGGCGCTGCCGCCAGCAGGATCAGTCCGGCGATGTAGCTGTCGATCTGTTCCGCCGGCAGCCAGGGTGCGAACCAGTGGCGGATGAACAGCCAGCCGAGCAGCGCCATCGAGAAGGGCTTGACCAGCCAGTTGATGGCGAGGGTGATGCCGATGCCGCGCCAGTGCCGGCGTACCTGCCCGAGCGCGCCGAAATCGATGCGCAGCAGTATCGGGATGATCATCACCCAGATCAGCATGCCCACCGGCAGGTTGACCTTCGCGACCTCCCAGCCGCCCAGGGTCTGGAACACGCCCGGGAAGACCTGCCCCAGGGCGATGCCGGCAACGATGCACAGCGCCACCCACAGCGTCAGGTAGCGCTCGAAGCGATTCATCGGCGCGCTCACAGCGACTCCAGCAGCACCTTCACGCGCCGGCTGATTTCGTCGCGCACCTCGCGATAGGCGTCGTCGTCCATGTGCTTGGGATCGGGCAGCGCCCAGTCCTCGCGCCGCTTCGCCGGAATCCACGGACAGTCGTCGCCGCAGCCCATCGTGACCACCGCGTCGAACTCGCCGGACACCGCGTCCAGCGATTTCGACGAATGCTGCGTGAGGTCGTAGCCAAGCTCACCCATGAAACGGATCGCCTTCGGATTGATCACGCCCGACGGGCGCGAGCCAGCGCTCTGCGCATCCACCGCCGCACCGCCGTGGACATGCGCGAAGGCCTGCGCCATCTGGCTGCGGTTGGAATTCTCGATGCAGACGAACAGAACGCGTTTCATGCGCAGGAGCGCTCCTGGTCGGGCGCGCAGGCGAGCGGCTCGCAGCAGACGGCAGTGCCGGCGCAACAGTTCTCGGTGAGGTAATCGACCAGCCCGCGCATCGCCGCGAAGTCCGCGCGATAGCGGATGTAGCGCCCGTTCTGCTCCGCCTGCACCAGCCCGGCGTGCATCAGGGTTTTCAGGTGGAAAGACAGCGTGGCCGGCGCAAATCCCAGCTGCGCCGCGATGTCCCCCGGGTTTCCGCCGGCCGGCCCGGCCTGGACCAGCCAGCGGAACACCGCCAGCCGGGACTTGTGCGCGATCGCCGCGAGCGCGGTGACGGTCTGATCTGCTTTCATATTTTTATAATTATCGAAATATTGGATGATGGCAAGGCCCAACCTATTCAACGCGGAGACGCGGAGAACGCAGAGAAGAGCTTCAAGACGCCTTTCGCGACCCTCGCCAGACCGCGCACCAACGCCCGTTGGCTCTCGCGTAGGGCGGTGTATCGGGCAGCGATTCACCGCCGGGGGCTGGCGGCAGGTACCCGGGGAACGCGCTGCGCGCGTACCACCGGGCTACGCGTTCACCGAAAGGATCGCGGACAGAGTCCGCGCCCTCAGCGCCCGACTCAGGACGCTTTTCTCTGCGTCCCTTTGCGTCCTTTGCGTCTCTGCGTTGAACTGTCCTGCTCAGACCCGTCAGCCACCTTCCCGCGCCGCGCGGGCTTGCGCGCGCGCGCTGCCAGGGCGAGCTCGCGCACGCGGGCGATGTCGGCGTCGCTGAACACGCCATTGACGCCGGAGATGGCGGCGAGCTTCATGCCGTGCTTGAGGCCCATCTGGTAGATCTCGCGCACCTTTTCCCATTCGATGGCGCGGCCGATGGTGAAGTTCTCGAAGCGGCCCTCGAGCGCCAGCACGATGGTCTCGGCGAGGCAGGCGTAGACCACATTCTTCGGCAGGCCGATGTTCTTGACCTTGACGTCTCCCGGCAGTTCGATTTCGCCGGATTCGATGACCAGCACGTCCGGACGCTTGGCGACTTCCTCCGGCGGCAGGTCCAGCGGACGCGCGACATCCGTGATCACGCAGCCGGGCTTGACCTTCATGATGTCGAGCACCTTCTTGCCGGCGCCCGAGGTGGCGGTCACCACCATGTCCATCTGGGCGAGGTGGGTGTCCGCGCGCGCCGACAGTACGATGTTGGCATCCGGGGTCTCCTGCAGGATCGATTCCTTCAGCGCCAGCAGCTTGGCGGTCTCCGGCGAGACCAGGGTGACTTCCTCGGCCGCGCGCACCAGCAGGCGCGAACAGGCCGAGCCGATCGCGCCGGTGGCGCCGACCACCATCGCCTTGAACTTGACCCGCGCCTTGCCCTTCGGCCGCGGCAGCAGGCCCAGCCGCAGCAAGGCATCGTGCGCCGCCCACAGCGCGCCGGAGGCGCTGTAGCTGTTGCCGGTGGTGATCGGCAGGCTGGCGCGCTTGGCCACGGTGACGCCGGCATCGCCCACCACCTTGGTGAACGCGCCCAGGCCCATGATCTGCGCGCCCAGGCGCTTGGCCATGTCGGCCGCGGCCAGCAGGCGGCGGTAGGTGAACTCGGGGCTGTGGCTCATGATCTCTTTCGGCGTGCCGCCGACCGAGATCAGCCAGCCCTCGGCCTCGACGCCGGTGGGCGACTGGATGCCCTCGATCTTCGAATAGACGAAGGGCGGCGCGTAGGCCATCACCTTTTCCAGCGAGTCCATCAGCAGCGGCGGCGACACCCGCGAGAGCAGGTCGACCGGCTTGAGCTTCTTGAAGTACTCCTGCGACAGCGGATGGATCACGAAGGCGAAGCGGTTCACCCGCTTGAAGCCGTTCGGATACAGGATCCGCGGCGCCATGCCGAGGCTGGTGATGATCTCGAGGATGTCCTCTTCGAGGATCTCGTCGGGCGCCTTGCCGGTCGCGGCGATGATCATCGCATCGAGCATCTCCGGGCCGAGCACATGCCCGTCCAGCACCGGGGCGCCGTCGATCACCATGTTGACGCCCTTGTCGCGGAAGCGCGCCAGGCGCTCGTCGTTGACGTTGCTGGTGATGACGGTCTTGCCGGCCAGCTCTTCCAGTCCGAAGTCGTCCAGCTCGTGCACCGGCGCGACCACCATGGTCGCCTTGGTCATCGCCTTGCCGAGCACGAAGCGCGTCCATTGCTTGAGCAGCAGCGCCGGGATCACCCGCGGCGGGGTCCAGTCGGACACGTAGTGCATGCCGCTGGCGTACAGCCCCAGCGCATCCAGCGAGGTCAGCAGCTTGGGCACCCCAAGCTGCAGCAGCGGGTCGGCGAACTGCAGGTTGGCGGTGTACTCGGACATCGACATCGCCAGCTTGTAGTTGGCCATGCCGGAGAAGAACAGCACGTTGGCGTTGTCGAAGTAGCGCCCGAGCTTCGACTGGGTGTGGCGCACCGCCCACTCGAGGAAGATGTCGGCCAGCCGCGCGCCGGTGGTCAGCGGCACGCGCGTGACCTCCTGCGACAGCCACAGGGTGTCCTGGTCGATCAGCCGCTGCGCGCCGATGCGATAGGTGTCCTTGACCACGCCCAGGCCGATGGCATCGGCGCGCGACTCCCAATGGCGCAGCAGCCTGGCTGCCCGCGCGCTGCTGCCATCGGTACCCAGGCGCTTGACCTTGAGCCGCTGGCCGAGAAAGGTGGTCGTAAACTCGAAGTCCTGTTTTTTCGACCCGAGACTGATGCTGATCACGGTCTTCATGGTGTGGGTGCGCCAGAGTAGGTTCCGGATGAATGATGGAGGTGACGCGTGAAAACGACCTTGATCGGCGACATGGCGCGGACCTACGCGCTGCCTGGACTGAAGCGCGCGGCCGGCCTCGCCGTCCGCTTGGTGCCGGTGCCGCAGCCGACCCTGCTGGTGGGCGCAGGATCGAGCCGGCGCCTGGGCGAGGCGATCGGCGCCTTCGCGCACGCCAAGATACTGCTGGTGACCGATGCTGTCGTGCTGAAGCTGGGCCTGGCCCAGGGCTTGATGGCGGCGCTCAAGGCCAGCCGTACGGATGTCGTGGTGTACGCGGAGATCACGCCGGATGCGCCCGTCGCGCTGGTGGAACAGGGCATCGAGATCTACCAGCGCGAGGATTGCGACGCGATTGTCGCCATCGGTGGCGGCTCGGTGATGGATGCGGCCAAGGTGATCGGCCAGGCGGTGGCGAACGAGCGCCATCCGCGCCAGCTGGTCGGCTATTTCCGCGGCTGGTCCGGCCCGCCGCCGATCTACGCCGTGCCGACCACCGCCGGCACCGGCTCTGAGGTCACCGTCGCTGCGGTGATCTCGGACCCTGCGCACCACCAGAAACTGGTGATCGCCGACTCGCGCCTGGTGCCGCGCATGGCAGCGCTCGACCCCGAACTGATGACCGGCTTGCCGCCGCCGATCACCGCCGCCACCGGCATGGATGCGCTGACCCATGCGGTGGAAGCCTTCATAGGCAACTGGGGCACCGAGTACACCGACAGCATGGCGCTGGCGGCGGTCGGCATGATCTACCGCAACCTGCCCACCGCCTATGCCGATGGCGGCAACCTCGCCGCCCGCGAGCAGATGGCGCTGGCCTCCGCCTACGCCGGCATGGCCTTTACCCGTGCGAATGTCGGCAATGTGCATGCCATCGCGCACCAGCTGGGTGGCCGTTACCACACGCCGCATGGCCTGGCCAACGCGATCATGCTGCCGCCGGTGCTGCGCTTCTCGGCTGGCGCCATCGAAGCAAAACTGGCGGTGCTGGCCGAGCGCGCCGGACTCGCGCGCAAGGGCGACTCGCAGGATCGATTGGCGCAGAAGTTCCTCGATTCGGTCGAGGCGATGAACCGACGGCTCGGCATCCCGCAGCAGCTCGATGCGCTGCGCGAGGAGGACATCCCGGCGCTGGCCAGTGCCGCGTGCTGGGAGGCCGACACCAACTACCCGGTGCCGCGGGCGATGTCGCCTGGCGACTGCGAGGCGCTGCTGCGCGAGGTGCTTCCCAGCGGCAACCCGCCCGCCAGGAAAGCCCGCCCGACGCGAGCCGCGCGGCCGGCAGGCGCCGACGGCGCGGCCGCGAGGCCCAGGACCAGGGCGCGCAAGGCGCCCCCCTGAGGCGCGTCTGCGCTGCGAGGCGAACGTGGCCTGCGCCGCGGTCGGTTTCAGGCGGCGACTGCCAGCTCCGCCGGCGCCGAGTGCCGGATCAGGTGGTCGAAGGCGCTGAGTGCCGCCTTGCTGCCTTCGCCCATCGCGATCACGATCTGCTTGTACGGCACCGTGGTCGCATCGCCAGCGGCGAACACGCCCGGCAGCGAAGTCTGGCAACGCTCGTCGATGACGATCTCGCCGCGCGCGGTCAACTCGACGCTGCCCCTCAGCCACTCGGTGTTCGGCAGCAGTCCGATCTGCACGAAGATGCCCTCCAGCTCCAGCGCATGCATCGCGCCGTTGTGGCGGTCCTTGTAGAGCAAGCCGCTGACCTTGCTGCCGTCGCCGCGAACCTCGGTGGTTTGCGCCGAGGTGATCACGCGCACATTGGGCAGGCTGCGCAGCTTGCGTTGCAGCACCTCGTCGGCGCGCAACTGGCTGTCGAACTCGATCAGCGTGACGTGGCTGACGATGCCAGCCAAGTCGATCGCCGCCTCGACCCCGGAATTGCCGCCGCCGATCACCGCCACGCGCTTGCCCTTGAACAGCGGGCCATCGCAGTGCGGGCAATAGGCCACGCCCTTGTTGCGGTACTGGTCCTCGCCGGGCACATTCATCTGGCGCCAGCGCGCGCCGGTCGACAGCACCACGGTGCGTGCCTTCAAGGTCGCACCGCTGGCGAGATCCACTTCGACCAGCCCCTCGCGGCTGCGCAGGGCCTGCGCGCGCTCAAGGTTCATGATGTCGACCTCGTAGCCGCGCACATGCTGCTCCAGCGCGCTGACCAGCCTCGGCCCTTCGGTGTGCGGCACCGAGATGAAGTTCTCGATGCCCATGGTGTCCAGCACCTGGCCGCCGAAGCGCTCGGCGACGAGGCCGGTGGCGATGCCCTTGCGCGCGGCATAAATCGCCGCCGACGCGCCGGCCGGACCACCGCCGACCACCAGCACGTCGAACACGCCCTTGCGCTTGAGTTGCTCGGCCGCACGCGCCGCCGCGCCGGTGTCGAGCTTGGCCAGCACCTGCTCCAGGCTCATGCGGCCCTGGCCGAAGACCTCGCCGTTGAGGTACACGGTAGGCACCGCCATCACCTTGCGACGCTCGACCTCCGCCTGGTTCAGCGCGCCATCGATGGCCACGTGGCGCACGCGCGGATTGAGCACGCTGATCGTGTTCAGCGCCTGGACCACGTCCGGGCAGTTCTGGCACGACAGCGAGTAATAGGTTTCGAACTGGAAATCCCCGTCCAGCGCGGCGATCTGCTGCACCTGCTCGGGGCTGATCTTCGGCGGATGGCCGCCGACCTGCAGCAGGGCCAGCACCAGCGAGGTGAACTCGTGGCCCAGCGGGATGCCGGCGAAGCGCACGGAGACATCTCTGCCGATCCGCGCGATGGCGAACGAGGGCCGGCGCGCGTCGTCGTCGACGCGGCGGTATTCGATCAGGCTGGACAGTTCCGAAAGCTCGCGCAGCAGGCTTTCGAGTTCACGCGACTTGGGGCTGTCGTCGAGCGAGGCACGCAGTTCGATCGGCAGCACCAGCTTCTGCAGGTAGGCCCGCAGCTGGGTCTTCAGGTTGGCATCGAGCATGGCGATCTCCTTGTCTGCGCCGGAACCATGACGCGCGTCGCGTAGCCCGGAATACGCGCGCAGCGCGTACTCCGGGTACTCGCGGCAAGCACCCGGAGAGCCGCTCCGCGGCACTCCGGGCTACGTTCGACCGGGCGTCAGATCTTGCCGACCAGGTCCAGCGACGGTGCCAGGGTGGCCTCGCCTTCCTGCCACTTGGCCGGGCACACCTCGCCCGGGTGGCTGGCGACGTACTGCGCGGCCTTGACCTTGCGCAGCAGCTCGCTGGCATCGCGACCGATGCCGCCGGCGTTGATCTCGACGATCTGGATGCGGCCCTGCGGGTCGATCACGAAGGTGCCGCGCTCGGCGAGGCCGGCTTCCTCGATCATCACGCCGAAGTTGCGCGTGATCGTCCCGGTCGGGTCGCCCACCATCGGGTACTGGATCTTGCGGATAGTCTCCGAGGTGTCGTGCCAGGCCTTGTGGGTGAAGTGGGTGTCGGTGGACACCGCGTAGATCTCGACGCCCAACTTCTGGAATTCGGCGTAGTTGTCGGCCAGGTCGCCGAGCTCGGTCGGGCACACGAAGGTGAAATCGGCCGGGTAGAAGAACACCACCGACCACTTGCCCTTGAGGTCGGCCTCGGTCACCTGGATGAACTCGCCGGCGTGATAGGCGGTCGCCTTGAACGGTTTGACTTCGCTGTTGATCATGGACATGGGGTATCTCCTGTCGAGGTTGGGTGAAGAAGTTGACGGTGACTCTAGCGCGCCATGCTGCAGTGCACCAATCAATTCTATGTGAAACCTCGATAGGCTGGATCTATCGCCCCGCGGCGGATCGCTGCGCCCTCCATTGCGCCTGCGACTGGCCCCAGGCCTCGACCTGAACCTGGTCGTGCGGCGGCGGCAGGCGCGTGGGCCCGAGCAGGGTGGAGCCCAGTCGCTGCGCCAGTTTCTGCGAGCCGAGATTCTGCGGATCGATGGTGTGGATCACCTGTTCCCAGCCGAGCACGTCGAAGGCGTAGTCCATGCATGCCACCGACGCTTCCAGCGCGAATCCCTGGCCCCAGGCATCGCGATGCAGGGTCCAGCCGACCTCATTGCCAGGCCAGCCCTCCGGGCACCATGGGCCGATACGACCGATCCACTGGCCGGTGTCCTTGCGCACCACCGAGAACATCGACACCCCGGTCTCGTGCCAGGCACCGATCATGCACATCAGCGCGCGCCAGACCATCGAGCGCGGCTGGCGCCCGCCGAGGTAGCGGGTGGTTTCGTCGTCTTCCATCGCTTCGGCCCAACGGTCGAGGTCGGCGGATACCGGCACGCGCAGCAGCAGGCGCGGGGTTTCGAGTTGCGGCAGTGTGCTCATCGGATCAATGCCCGGGTGTTGGATCCACCAGCATAGGCGATGGCAGATCGCCGGCTACGACGACCTCGCGCGACGCCGCCAGCCGTCCTGGGCGTAGATCGCCAGCGCCAGCCAGATGCAGCCGAAACCGATCGCGCGATCGCTGCCGAAGGGCTCGCCCAGCAGCAGCACGCCCGACAGCAACTGCAGGGTCGGCGAGATATATTGCAGGATGCCGACCAGCGAGTACGGGATCCGCCGTGCGCCGTAGGAGAAGCCGATCAAGGGCAGCGCGGTGAGCACGCCGCCGAGCACCAGCAAGCCGTCCTGACCGATCGCCCCGGTGAGGAATGCAGCGCGCTGCGCTGACGCCATCCACAGCAGCCAGCCGAGCGCCACGGGCGTCAGGATCAGGCTCTCGATGGCCACGCCCGGCACCGCCTCAACCGCCACCTGTTTGCGGATCAACCCGTACACGGCGAAGCTCGACGCCAACACCAGCGCGATCCACGGCAGCGCGCCCTGGCTCAGCGTCAGCCAACCCACGCCGACGGCCGCCAGCGCCACCGCGCTCCACTGCACCCGGTTGAGGCGCTCGCCGAGCACGCCGACACCGATCGCCACCGACAGCAGCGGATTGATGAAATAGCCCAGGCTGGCATCGACCACGCGTCCGTTGGTCACGGCCCAGATGTACACGCCCCAGTTGATGCTGATCAGCAGACTGCTGGCGATCAGCATGCGTCCCACCCGGCGCCCGGCGAGCGCGCGCCGCAACCAGCCGCGCCCATCGCTCCAGAACAGCCACAGCGACACGAACACCGCGCACCAGAGCACGCGGTGGGCGATGATCTCGAGCGCCGGCAGATGACTCAGCAGCGCCCAGTACAGCGGGAACAGGCCCCAGATCAGGTAGGCCGACACCGCCGCCGCAAGGCCGCGGCGGTCGACGGGCTGGGTTGGACTCATCCGGTGCGTGGCTCGTCAAAAACGGAGCGCGATTCTGCGCGGTCGCAGACTGGTGGATGACTCGGATTGGCATCCGCGGGACGGGCGGTTGTGGCGCCGTTTGGCAAGAGGGCACGAGGGCACGAGGGCACATGCGCGCAAGAGCCGGTTCGGTGCGAAAGTGCGCCCTTGCGTGCCCTCGTGCCCTCGTGGCCTCCGGATTTTTCCGCACCAAATCAATGTCTTATAGATTGTTCGGTGAGAGTCCTGGTCGCCCCTGGCCGGTGTGCTTATTCGCGCATCGAACCGTGATTCTCGCAAGATCGCGGACTGTGTTTTTGGACGCAAAGGACGCAAAGGACGCAAAGGAAATCAAACGCGATACAGCGCTGGGGTATCCCCGGCACTTGCTGTCTTTGCGTCCTTTGCGTCCCTTTGCGTCCTTTGCGTACTCAATCACAGGGTCGTCGTTTCGCACGGGCTGAAAATGTATGAAATTCAACATCTTGGCGCATGTTCGGTGAGAGTTCCGGTCGCCCCTGCCGGTCTGCTTTCTCGCGCATCGAACCGGAGTGCACGAGGGCAGGCGAGAGCCGGTTCGGTGCGAATGAGCGCCTTCGCGTGCCGTCGTTCCCTCCGAATTAACACCTAACAATCAATGCCTTGCGATAGGCTCGGTGGGAGCAGCTTCAGCTGCGAGCTTCTGCCGTCGGCCGCGGGGAGAGATCGCCGACGGAGTCGCAAGGACCTGCGCCTCGACGTCAAGGCCCGCAAGGTACGCGAGGGCGCCCTGTGGAGGCCTGGATCCTCGACCGCTACGGCAAGCGCAACCAGCTGCGACTGGCAGAGGTCGCGACACCGGCGATGCGCGAGACCGATGTCCTGGTCCAGGTGCGCGCCGCCAGCATCAATCCGCTCGATGCCAAGATCCGCGGCGGCGAGTTCAGACCGATCCTGCCCTACCGCCTGCCGCTGATCCTGGGCAATGACCTCGCCCGCGTGGTCGAGGTGGGTTCGCGCGCAAGCCGGTTCAAACCGGGCGACGAGGTCTATGCCCGGCCCGACAAGGACCGCATAGGGACCTTCGCGGAATTGATCGCGATCGATGAGTCTGACCTCGCGCTCAAGCCCGCGCGCCTTTCCATGGAAGAGGCCGCGTCCATCCCGCTGGTCGGCTTGACCGCCTGGCAGGCGCTGGTCGAAACGGCCGGGCTGATGCGCGGCCAGAAGGTGCTGATCCACGCCGGCGCCGGCGGCGTCGGCACGATCGCGATCCAACTTGCCAGGCACTTCGGCGCAGAGGTCGCGACCACCACCAGCACAGTCAATGTCGAATGGGTCAAGGCGCTCGGCGCCGATCACGTCATCGACTACAAACAACAGGACTTCTCCACTGTCCTGCGCGGTTACGACGTGGTCCTGACCAGCCTGGACAAGGGGACGCTGGAGAAATCGCTGCGCGTGCTCAAGCCCGGCGGCAAGCTGATCTCGATCTCCGGCCCACCGGACCCGGCGTTCGCTCGATCGATCAGCGCTTCCTGGCCGTTGCGGCTTGTGATGCGACTGCTCAGCCATCGCATCCGAAAACAGGCCCAGGCACGACAGGTCAGCTACTCGTTCCTGTTCATGCGCGCCGAGGGCGGGCAACTGCGCGAGATCACGCGCCTGATCGACGCCGGAATCATCCGACCAGTGCTGGATCGGGTCTTCCCTTTCGACGCGATCAACGCGGCCCTGGCCTATGTCGAACAGGGACGTGCCAAGGGCAAGGTTGTCGTGCGCACATGAATCCCTGACCGGCGGAGGAGATCGCCCGCACCTTCCCGCAGGCCGAAGTGGTCAAAGCCTTCATTTCCTTGTTCGCGCAGGTGATTGCCGCCGGCCCAGCATTCGCCGACGGCAGGACGGCCACCTTGTTGGTCGCCGCGGACCGGCGCGTGGCGCATGACCGCTTCCGCCTAACCGCAGGGACGGCGCCAACGGTGCGATCAGCATCGCCCGCATCTGTTCGCGCAGCCCCGGGGGCAGGAGGATTTCGGCCTCGCTGCCTGGCGTTGCACGTCCATCAGCAGCTCCCGCACGTGAGTGTTTGGCACCTCAGCTCCAGGCTGCCAACGGGCAGGCGGCGCTGGCGCTGGCGCGAAAGCGAATGCTCATCGGCCACCCAGCGCGCGGCGTACGGGCTGATGAGAATCACCGCCTCGTGCATCAGTCCTGGCAACGATGCCGCAGCCGGCGTCCTGATGCGCATCGAGCTGGGCGATTGGAAGGAGACCAAGAGCGCCCGACACAGCGGGAACTGGCCGAGATTGGATGGGCCGACACAGCCGCCGCGGGGCCGCGGTGGTCGACAGGCTGGCTTGGCCTCACTTGCGAGCAGTTCGTCCGAAGCTGGGCGCGCCAGCTGGGTTGATCCACGCCATGCCCCGGGGCACCCTTGCAAACCCATTCATAATTCTTTACCGTTGACGAACTCATGCGACGCCGGCGTCGTCGAGGGACTTGCGGCGGTTTGAATTCAACGACTGCGAGCAATTGCGCTCCGCGCAAACCTGGCGCCTGGCGCCGCAACAAGCGAGGCTGCGGATGCCCGAACATTCAGCGAAGCCAGCCCTGACGCTCGGAAAGATCGCCTGGAGTGTTGCGTTGGCGATGGCTGCGGCGACCTCGGGCCTTGCGGTGCTGTCCAACGCGACTATGGCTCGCGACGCGTATTGGGCCGGCCAGTTCATCGGCGGATTCATTGGCGCGCTGCTGCTCCCGTTGCTGCTCGCCTACATCGTCTGGTACCTGTCGGGCAGGCGCAATGATGCCGCGCGCGTCATCTTCCTGGTAATGCTCGTACTCGGACTTTTCGCGCAGTTGGGGCGGGTGGGCACGGCGACGTCAGAAGCGAAAACCAGGCGCCAACTCGGCGCGGCGTACATGGAACTGAATCAGTCGATATTGACCGCCGCGATGGACGTAGGCTTCACGCGTCGCGACGTGGCGGCGCGACTGTTGGCTTATGAGCGCCGTTTCGACGAATTGACCTCGCCCCAGCGAGGTATCGATCCACTGCGCGGCGCCATTCGCGAGCATTACCTCGACATCCTGAAGCGGGAGCTGGAATACGCCGCAGTGCTGCACGAAGTGTTTGGCGGCGATGTGATCAATGTTGCAAACCTGTACCGCGACGGCGAACTCGCGCGCTGCCGCGCGATGCTGCGTAACATGATCGAGGCCGGACGCGCCTACGAGCAGCACATAGATTCCTTGCCCGCGCGACTCGAGGCGCGGCTAAAGGACCACAATGTCGACCCCAGACGAGCCTCGGAAATTGTATCTGGCACACGTAACGACCTCCAAAAGCACGTGGCGTCGACCAAGTTGCTGTTGAAGGCGCGCGCGGAGTGGGCCGGCGCGGTGGACGCGCTGTACGACCACGTCGCAAGATCGATGAGCCGCTCACGCGTAGCCGCCGACGGCCTGATCGAGTTCGACGATGAAGCAGACCGATCACGATTCGAAGCGCTCGCCAAACGCGTTGATGCGGGCACAGATGTGCTGGTGAAGCTCGAGGAAGGCGTCATGAAGGAACTCGAGGTGCCGGTGCCGCCAGAGGAACCAGCGAAGACTGTTGCACAGCCACAATCCGTAAAAATCTGACATGTCAAATGGTGGCTCGCGTATCGGCGTCGCGCTGCTCATGCTGTTGGGACTCGCCGTGGCGGGCCATCGCATGTTCGTGGCGGCGACCGAGCACGCGCCGGAGCGCGAACCCACGCCGCCGGCGAAGACCGGGCAACCTGCTCTGTCGAGCGCCGCACGCCTGATCATTGGCTTCGTGGGCGTCGGCGCCAACGGTGACGGTGATGCGAGCGGGCTCGCGGCGCGCGTGCACGGCGTACACGCGGATGCCGTCGCCGTCGACGGCGAATGGAGCCCAAGTGCCGGCTTCGACTGTCGCGAAAAGGCGACGATCGCATTTGAACTCGCAGACGAGGCAGACGTGCGGGTCGTGGCACTTGGCCCGGACGGCGCGGCTGGCGAAACGGAGGAGCTGCGACTGCCGATAGGGTTGCACGTGCGCACGCTGCCGGCCGGCACCGCGACGGTTCGGATCGAAGCCAGCTCAGGCGCCCGTACCGACCGTCACGAAGCCGCCATCTGGCGCCGCGCGATAGCACCGGAAGTGTTGCCGCTGGGGCACACTTTAATCGAAGGCGTGCTGTTGTTCGACGGCCACCTCACGCATTCGGAAACGGACCTCGACTTGGAAGGCCTTGGTCCGGACCTGTCCTTCGAGCGCACCTACTCGAGCACGATCGGCGACGCGGTAGGCACCGTGGGCCGTGGTTGGCGATCGGTTACCGATGCGCGCGTGCGACATGACAGCTGCGGGCACATCCTGGCCGCGGCCGGGGGCACGTATGTGAACTATTTCGAGGCAAAGCGAGAGGGCCGCTTTCGGCCGCTGTACGGTCACCATTCAACTCTCGAGCGTCTTCCGGTTGGCTGGCGCATGACCGCGAAGGACGGCACGCGCTACGAGTTCAACGAGCCAGACGGCGCTTCGTTCCGGCTATCCACGATTACCGATCCGCACGGCAACCGAGTGCTGCACCGCTACGTTTTGCTCGAGGGCTGGACGGTGCTTGCCCAGATCGAGGATGCGACAGGCCGCAAGCTGGAATTCACCTATCGCATGCGGACGCTGCGTGCAGGCGAGCGTGTGCTCGAGCGCCGGCCGCTGCTGACGCAGGTCGACGGCCCCGGCGGCTGGCGCCTGATGCTAGAACACGATGCGAGCGGCAACCTCGTTGCAACCACGGTGAAAGATGACAGCGCACTAGGCACGAAGCAGCAGTCCTTTGCGTACGAGGACTTCGCCGACGCCGACGGCGAGCGCCTTGGTTTCCGCCTCGTGCGCATCGACGATCTATCGCAACAGACCTGGACCGGCTTCGGCTACGAGCGCGCCATGGGCATTGCGAGGGACGCCGACGCACGCCATGCGCTGACGCGCCTGGTCCGGCATCGCAAGCCCGACAATGGCGTAGTTGCGTTCGCCTACAAGGGAACGCCCGGCGCCGGCCCGGTGTCGACCGTGGTCACATCGGCACGAGGTCCCGCGACGACGTACGAGATGGACGTGAACGGTTTGGTCGTGGCGACGCGCAAACCCAGCGGCACCAGCACAAGCGAGTGGGATGTCGGTGAGCGCCTAGTCACGCAGAGCACTGATGCGAATGGGCGCATCATCGAATATGCGTACGACACACACGGCAACAAGCTGCGCGAAACGCTCCGCTTCGGGTCGAGCACTCCGGTGGTCCGCTCGTGGGACTACGTGCCCGCAAGCGAGTTCCAGGTACCGATCCGCAATCGCATCAAATCGGCGACCGACGGTCGTGGCTTGGTCACTCGCTACCACTACGACTCGCGCGGCAATATGTTGTCCAGCGAGCGCGCTGGCACCGCAGAGCGCTGGCGTTACGGCAAGCGCGGCGAGTTGCTCGCCGCGATCGCAATCGACGGCACCGAGGTGCGCTACGAATACGACACCAACGGCTATCTCGCATTGGAGACCGGCGAGGTAGGCGACAAGCGATTTCGCCACGACGCGCGCGGGCGCCTCCTCGAAGAGGTCGACGCAGGCGGCGCGACGCGCACCTGGCGCTACGATGTTCGCGACCGGGTTCTGCAACGTTCCATGCTGATCATCGACGATGAAGACGCCATCGCGTCGGTGATGTTCGACGACCGCGCTCGGCGCAAGGTCGCCACACATCGGAACGGCGGCAAGTCGGTATTCGACTACGACGAGATGGGGCGATTGTTGAAGCTTGTCGATCCCGACGGACGTGTGTACACCAAGCAGTGGGATCTCCACGGCAACCTGCTTCGGGAGATCGACTTCGCGCGCAGCATCACCACCTACCGATACGACGACTCCGACCGACTGGTCGAGCGCAAGGGCCCGGGCAAGGAGGACATCGTCGAGTACGCTTACGACCGCTACGGCAACATGACGGCCGAGCGCACGCGCGGAGCGGACAGGGATGAACTGGCCGAGCAACGTTTCGACCATCCCTTGTACAAGCCGACCTGGTCCCGCTTCACACGCAAGGGCGAGCCAACCGAAGTCTGGTTCAGGGAATTCGACGGCAACGGCAACTGCACTCGCCTGCGCGGCGACGACGGCCATGATGAGCGCTTCGAATACGACGCCTTCGACCGGCCGAGACCGGTCAGTCAGCGCACAACCTGATCGTCGACGACTTCGGCCTCAAGCTCCTGCGTACCCCGCACGACGAGGACTGCCACGAACTCAACGCCGAGCGCTACGAGCGCGCAGCCACCACCCGTCACCAGCAACGTCGACTTCGACGAATGGGCCGACGCCCGGCGGAGCCGAGCAGGTTGTCACCGTCGACCGCCTACGCCACGGCGCCGGCAGGTATCGCGACGCCGCACGCGACACCCTTGATCCGACAGGCGTGCATGAAGCACTCGAATGCCTCGATATCACATGGTTGCAGCCATCCGCGCCCCATCAGCCTTCGCCTTGGTGAAACTTGCCCTTGATCCAGTGGCCAACGACGCGTGGAACACCACCCTTCGGGTAGTGCCACTGCGGCCCGTTGTAGTTCGCGCCGCGCCCCGGAAAGAGGTATAGCCCGGATCGCTCAGCTCCGACATGCTCGAACATCGGATCATTGTTGCTTGGAATGCCGTCGTTGGTGCGGTTGTAGCAGTGGTCCGAGACGATCACGCTGTGGCGTGGGCAGCCACATTCCGCTGAGACCATCTCGGCAAGCTCCGCGCCGCGGAGTGGCTGCCCGGGATGCGCGTCGTTGAGCCGGCGGGCGACTCGTTCCAGCACATCAGCGATCTTTTCCCTGGCTGCCATGGCTCAACTCCGCGGTCATCTGCACGGTGCGGATGACCATGTTACTCGGCATCGATCCGCGGATGCCGTCATCCGCCGCCCCGCCGGATCCCGCGCGGCAGTCGAGGAAGGACGGAGCACAGCCATGCTCGGCCAGCATGGCGAGGCGTATGCTGGGTGCTAAATTCAGGGGAGTGCGGTACCGATGGCAAGACGAGTTGGTCCCGCACTGTCCTGCCTCGCCAGCGCCTTGATGGCGGCTGGCACTTTCGCGCCGGTCGACGGACACGCCCTGACCTGGGCCCTGCCAGCGTCGCTCCAGGCGCTGAGTGTCCAGGATGACGACGCCGAGGATGCCGACTGGCAGGACGAGAGCGGCGAGTCGGAGGGCGAGTTCGAGGAGAACGAATCCGCGGGCGAGGAGGAGCAGGCTGCAGACACCACCGAAGCCGAGGACGCGTCCTGGGAGGACGAGCCCGCGGATGAATCGGCGGAGGAATCCGAGAGTGAATCGGAGGAGTCCGACGCCAACGCGGAGGATCCGGCAGCGGAATCCGTCGACGAATCGAGTGCCCCGGAGGAGGAAGAGGCGGAGGACCCTGAAGCCGCAACACCGGACGAAGCGGCGGACCCGGCCTCGCCGCCGCCGGAGCCCCTGTCGCCACAACCACCTCCGCCCCCGCCTCCGCCAGACCCACCTGCCCCGCCCACTCCCGTGACTGCGGGGCGGGTCGCGTCCCGATCTTGGGATGACCCGGACGACAAGACCATCTACAGGGTCGTGATCAGCCACGATGAGCAGTACTCGATCTGGCCGGCAGACCGGGAGCCTCCCTTCGGCTGGAGAGATGCGGGCAAGACCGGCAGCAAGCAGGAAGTCCTCGACTACATCCAGGAAGTGTGGACGGACACGCGCCCCTCGTCCCTGCGCAAGAAGATGGAAGAGGCGGAGCGCGAGCGGCAGAAGGACGGTGGCCAGTAGTCTCCGGAGCAGTCGTCTTGACTGACGCGGACACGCCCGGCACTGAGAGCTGGGCATGAATATCGTCGGCGTCTCGGCCTTCTATCACGATGCCGGCTGTTGCCTGCTGCGCGACGGAATACTGGCGGCTGCGATCGAGGAAGAACGCTGCTCGCGGATCGAGCACGACGCGCGCCTGCCGGTGCAGGCATTCCGCCAGTGCCGAGGATGGACGTAGTCCGCCGGTACGCGCGCAGCGCATTCCCCGGGTACTTGCCGCCAGCCCCAGGCGGTGAGTCGCTGCGCGACACACCGCCCTACGCAAAATCAATCCCTGCGAGCGTTCACTGACCGCGCTTGCGCGTCGACTCCAGGTACTTGAAGAACTCCGAATCCGCGCCGAGCACCAGGGTGGTGTTCTCACCCATGGCCTGGTAGCTCTCGAGGGTGCTCATGAAGGCGTAGAACTCGGGGTCGGCGCCGTAGGACTCGCCGTAGATGCGGGTGGCTTCGGCGTCCGCCTTGCCGCGGATCTCGGCGGCCTGGCGCTCGGCCTCGGAGCGGATGGTGCGCAGCTCGCGCTCCATTTCGCCGAGGATTTCCTGGCTGCGGCCCTGGCCTTCGGAACGGAAGCGCTCGGCGATCGACTGGCGCTCGGAGATCATGCGGTTCTCCACCTGCGCGCGCACGCTGTCGATGTAATTGATGCGCTTGAGGCGCACATCGACCAGTTCGATGCCGAGTTCCGGCGTCTGCTTGGCGGCGGCGTGCAGGATTTCCTGCTCCAGCTTCTCGCGGCCCTTCTTCGGCTTGTCCAGGTCCACCTCGATCGTGACGCCTTCGTCTTTCAGCACCTTGGCATCCACCGCCCAATCGGCCGAACGCACGATTTCCTCGAGGTCGGTGCCGGAGATGATGTCGCGCACGGCCGAGTCGATGATGTCGTCGAGGCGCGTGCGCGCGCCGGCTTCGTCGCGCACCGACTGCATGAACTTCAGCGGATCGGTGATCTTCCAGCGCGCGGTCGCGTCGACCAGAATGAACTCGCGGCCGAGGGTGGGCACCTGCGAGACATCGCCGTCCCACGGCATGATGCGTTTGTCGAAGCGGCGCACGTCCTGGATGAAGGGCTTCTTCCAGTGCAGCCCGGGCTCGGTGATGACCTCGCCCACTGGCTCGCCGAACTGCACGATGATTCCCTGCTCGGCCTGGTCGATGACGAACATGGCCGGCTTCAACGCCAGCGCGACCAGCGCCAGCAGCACGATGATCGAAAACAGGCGCGTCATTGGGCATTCTCCTTGCGGGCCTTGTCACCCACGTTCATCAGCGGAACAGGCGACATCTGGCCGTCCTTGACCACCATCACGGTGCCCACCTTCGGCAGCACGTTGTAGATGGTTTCCAGATACAAGCGGGTACGGGTCACATCCGGCGCGCTGCGGTACTCGGCCAGGATGGCGTTGAAGCGCGCCGTCTGGCCCTTGGCGTAGTTGATGCGTTCAGTGGCGTAGCCCTGGGCCTCGGACAACGCGCGGTTAGCTTCACCGCGAGCCTTCGGGATTTCCTGGTTGGCCTGCTTGGTGGCCTCGTTGATCATCCGCTCGCGCTCCTGGCGCGCCTCGTTGACCTCGTTGAAAGCTGGCTTCACCGCAGCCGGCGGAACCACGTCCTGCAGCTCCACCGTGACCACGTGGATACCGTTATCGTAGGCGCTCATCGCCTTCTGGATCTCATCGCGCGCCAGCGCGGCGATCGCCACGCGCGCGGTGGTCAGCACCTCGCTGCCGAGGCGGTTGCCGACCACCCGGCGCATCACCGACTCGGAGATGTCGCGCAGGGTGCGGTCCGGATCGCGCTGCTGGTAGAGGTACTTCATCGGATCGGCGATGCGGTACTGCACAACCCACTCGACATCGATGATGTTGAGGTCGCCTGAGAGCATCAGCGACTCGTCCGGGAAGTCCTCGGTGGAATAGGAGGAGCGCTCGTCATCGCTGCCGGCGGTGCGGAAGCCGAACTCCTGCTTCATCACCCGCTCGGTGGCGACCTTCTGCACGCTGTCGATGCCGAAGGGCAGCTTGAAGTGCAGGCCGGGATCGTTGATCGACACCACCTTGCCGAAACGCTTGACCACGGCGCGCTCCTCCGGCTGCACCGTGTAGTAGGAGCTGAGCAGGCCCCAGACGATGAAGCCGAGGACGATGACCACCATCAGGCCGTAGCTGCGCGAACTGCCGCCACCCGCCGTCGATCCCTTGCTGCCGCCATTGGCCGCACCGCGTGCGGCTGCTTTTGAACAGTTCCGCCACCTTGTCGCCGGGATCGCTCATGCGCCTGTCTCCGAATGTGACTGGCGACAAGCATACGCAGGTATCCGCCATTTCGGCCCATGGATGTAGGCACCCTTTGCCCCCGCAGAGCCCAGCGTGCTCGAGTTTTCTCCGCTGCGGAGCCTGCGACGGTCGTGAGGGCACCCAGGCTGAGCAAGCCCGGCTCTACCCCTTGGCCAAGGTCTCAGCGCACCCTTTGCGCGCGCTGTTCGATGCCGCTCTGGTGCAGCACCACGGCGGTCACCTCGCCTTGCGCATCGCGTTCGAAGGCGAGTTCCGCATCGACCACCTTGTAGAAAAATCGGTCGGCGCTGCGCGGGTAGACCGGGAACACCGGTTGCCCCGCCAGCCGCGCCAGCAACTGTCGGTCGTCGAGGCTGACATCAAGATCGACGCCGGGCGCGAAGCGGTACTTGCCGACCAGCGTGGCGAGCGCCGTCGCGCCCACCTCGATCTCCTGGCGCTGCTGGCTGAGCGCCACCGGATGCGTGCGTAGTGCCTTCTGCAACTGGCCGCCCTGCGCCAGTTCGAGCGCCTTCACCTCGCCGCCCTCGCGCAGGAAATGCAGCGCAGCGTCGATCTCGCCGAGCGCATACCAGTCGTCGCCAAGTGCTTGCAGTTCGAAGGCCGGCTGGCCGCTGGCCTGCGCGACCAGCAGGCCCTGCTCGCGGTACACGCCGATGCCGAACTGCGGTGCGAGCTGGTACTGGCCGAAGACCGATTCGTCGACCGCGACTTCGCGCGGCTCGATAGGCGCGACGCCGAGCGCGCGCAGCGCAACGTCGGTCGGATCGGCGTCCCCGCTGACCAGCACGGCGACACCGACGCCGAGGTCGGGCCGGAATCCGACCACGCTGTGGAAGCCGGCGGTGCCGCCGTTGTGCCAGTAGACCGGCTGGCCGTCGGCGCGGGCGACGTGCCAGACGCGGGTGATCTCGAAATCGCCGGCTGCGCCGAGCACGCGCAGGTCCTCGGCCAGCGCGTGCTTGAGATCGTGCTGGTGATGGCCGAGGTAGGCTTGCACCAGCCGGCCGAGGTCGCCCGCGCTGCCCCACAGCGATCCGGCGCCGGCGAGCGCATCGTCGAAGCCCCAGGCCTGCACCGGCTTGCCGCCCTGGATCGCGCGCGCCGCCCGTTCTCCCGGTCGGAAACTGGTGTGGTCCAGCCGCAATGGCGCGATCAGCCGGTTCTCGATCGCCGCGTGGTAGCCCGCGCCATCGTGGCGACCAAGCAGGTAGCCCAGCACGCCGGCGCCGAAGTTGGAGTAGGCGTAGAAATCGCCGAGCGGCTGCTGCGCGCGCGCCATCGCCAGCCCCTGCAGCAACTTCGATTCGTCGTATCCGGCGTAAGGATCGACGGTGTTGCCGAGGTCCAGGTTGGGCGGCAGGCGCGGCAGGCCGCTGCGATGGCTCGCCAGCGCCTCGAGCGTGACCCGCGCGAGCGCCGGGTTGCCGAGTTGCGCGCCGTCCGGCAACAAGGCGCCGAGCGTCGATTCGTAGCGCAAGTCGCCCGCTGCCACCGATTCGGCCAGCAGCAGGTTGGTGTAGACCTTGGTGATCGAGCCGATCTGGAACTGGCTGTCGGCATCGGGCAGCGCATCCTGGCTGCCGTCGAGGCTGCCGTGGCCAGACACCTCGAGCGTGGCGCCATCGATGCGCGCAAGACTCGCGGCCGCCAGCCGACCGCCGGCCCGCTCGGCTTCGATCCAGGCCTTCAGCGAGGCAGTGTCGGGCATGCCGGCGTGACTGGTTCCGGCGAGGCCCAGGCTGCAGGCGACGGTGACAATGGCGATCGGGTTCATGGGTCCTGCTCCTCGTTGAGTTGGGTCAACCGGGTCTGGATCAGATCTGCCTGCGCGCGGAACTGGGTGCGTGCCGCGTAGCGGTTGGCCCAGCCGATCAGCATGCAGAACGCGATGACGATGGCGGCGTAGATCCACTTGCCCGGCGTGATCGGGCCGCTGGAGAAAGTCAGCCCGAGTACCCCGATCGCGCACGGCGCGAGGTACCAGAGCCAGATCGCTTCGAGCATGCGCGCCTGCTCCAGCAAGGCTGCGCGTTCGGCCTGCAGGTACTCGCGGAGCGGCCGGGTGGGATCGGGGCGCGGCCGCAGGCTGCGCGCGCGCCACAGCCGCAGCGGCACCCAGGCCGCCCACACGGCGAGCAGGCTGGCCCATCCGGCCGGCAGCCACTGCGCCTTCAGCCCGTAGCGCAAGGCGATGTAGCCGAAGAACGGCGCCACGATCAGCGCGCACAAGGTCTCCAGCAGGTCGCGTCGCCATACCTGGGCGTGCAACTTGCTCTCGCGCTTGCGCACTTCGGCGAGCGCCGCCTCGAAGGCCGGCGGTGCGCCGCCCTGCTGCCACTGTTGCCGGATCGATTGCCAGTCCATCAGTCGTGCTCCAGAAATCGTGCCTCGAAGAGTTGCCGCAGGCGGGTCATGCGGATGGCCACTGCGTTCACGCTCAGCCCGAGTACTTCGGCGATCTGCTCGCGCTCCAGTCCTTCCAGGTCGAGCAGCAGTAGCGCGCGCTGCAGCGGGTCGAGTTCGGCCAGGAAGTTCTCCAGCACCTGCAACTCGCCGTGCGCAGCGCCCGCATCGCCTGCCTCGGGGATGCTGTCCAGCGCTTGCTGCGGCGGTCGCGGCCGGCGCTGGTGGCTGAGCGCGGTGTTCAGAGCAACCCGGTAAACCCAGGTCGCCGCGCCGCTGCGCCCCTCGAATCCGCGGAAGCCCCGCCACAGTTGCAAGTGCATTTCCTGCAGCAGGTCGCGCACCTCGGCGGGTTCGGCGTAGTGCCGCGCAAGCCGCTGCAGCGTGCCGTGGTTGGCGCGCAGCAACTCGATGTAAGCCTGCTCGTCGGCTGGGGTGCTCATGCTGGGATTTCGTGGTTGCTTGCAGAGGATTGGTCGTAGCGGCGTCCGGATTTTTTCGCGCACTCGGGCATGCTCGTCGATTCACCGCCTGTGCGAACCCGCTGCGCGTGATCGATCTGCTCGAATGGCCGCAGCTCAGTTGGGTGAAGACGGGCGCTTGCGCGCCACTGGCGCGCGCCCGGCTGAACGCCCGGCGGCTGTGCCGACGGGCCGGATATCCAACCCTTGGGCTCGCGCCGGCGGCGTTCATGCGCCCGCGCTATGATTGGCGGCTCACTGCCCCCGTAGCTCAGTTGGATAGAGCGTCCCCCTCCTAAGGGGAAGGTCGCACGTTCGAATCGTGTCGGGGGCGCGCACTTTCGGGAGGGCACGAGGGCACGAAGGCACGAGGGCACGGTAGAGCAGGAGCTGGCCAGCTCTTGCTTTTACGTGCCTTCGTGCCCTCTTGCCCTCGTGCCCTCCTGCACCACGCAGGAGCCCCACCATGTCCCACGCAGTCCTCTCCGCGCTCGGCCTGTCGGCCGACAACAGCGGCACCTACCTCGGCAACGGCGAATGGTCGACGACCACCGATGCCGGCACGCTGACCTCGGTCAACCCGGCCACCGGCGAGGTGATCGCGCGTACTTACGCGTCCAGCCGTGCCGACTACGACACGATCATGGCGCGCGCGGAAGCCGCGTTCAAAATCTGGCGCACCACGCCGGCGCCGCGTCGCGGCGAGGCGATCCGCCTGTGCGGCGAGGCACTGCGCAAGCACAAGGACGCGCTCGGCTCGCTGGTCACGCTGGAGATGGGCAAGATCAAGCCGGAAGGCGACGGTGAAGTGCAGGAGATGATCGACATCGCCGACTTCGCGGTCGGCCTGTCGCGCCAGCTGTACGGCAACAGCATGCACTCGGAGCGCCCGGGCCACCGGATGTACGAGCAGTGGCATCCGCTCGGCATCGTCGGCGTGATCAGCGCCTTCAACTTCCCGGTCGCGGTGTGGAGCTGGAACGCCTTCCTCGCCGCGGTGTGCGGCGACATCACCATCTGGAAGCCCTCGCCGAAGACCCCGCTGTGCGCGATCGCCTCGATGAAGATCTGCAATGAGGCGCTGCGCGCGGCCGGCTTCCCGGACATCTTCTTCCTGTTCAACGACAGCGGCATCGAGCTGAGCCAGGCTTTCGTCGACGACCACCGCATCCCGCTGATGAGCTTCACCGGCTCCACCGCGGTCGGCCGCACTGTCGGCGAGCGCGTCGCCCGCCGCATGGGCCGCAGCTTGCTGGAACTCGGCGGCAACAACGCGATCATCGTCGATGCGTCGGCCGACCTGAAACTGGCGATCCCGGCGATCGTGTTCGGCGCGGTCGGCACCGCCGGCCAGCGCTGCACCACCACGCGCCGGCTGATCGTGCACCGCTCGCTGGTTGCCGACCTGACCGCCTCGCTGGTCAAGGCCTACAAGCAGGTCGAATCGCGCATCGGCAACCCGCTGGAGGCCGGCACGCTGATGGGCCCGCTGATCGACCAGGCCTCGGTGGCGCGCTACCTGAAGGCGATCGAATCGGCCAAGGCGGCCGGCGGCAGCGTGCTGACCGGTGGCGCGGTGGTCGAACGCAGCGGCAACTACGTGCTGCCGACGATCATCTCCGGCGTGTCGCCGGACTGCGACGCGGTGCAGACGGAAACCTTTGCGCCGATCCTCTACGTGATGCCCTTCGACACCCTGGACGAGGCCATCGCAATCCAGAACGGCGTGCCGCAGGGCCTGTCGTCGTCGATCTTCACCACCGATCTGCGCCATGCCGAGCGTTTCCTGTCCGCGGCCGGCTCCGACTGCGGTATCGCCAACGTCAACATCGGCACCTCCGGCGCCGAGATCGGCGGCGCCTTCGGTGGCGAGAAGGAAACCGGCGGCGGCCGCGAGTCCGGTTCGGATTCGTGGAAGATCTACATGCGGCGCCAGACCAACACGATCAACTACTCCGACGCGCTGCCGCTGGCGCAGGGGATCAAGTTCGATCTGTGATGGGCGGTTGCAGGTGATCGCTGCTGGAGCCGAGCAAGCTCGAGCTTGCTCCGCTGCTTCCGCGAGTTCGGAGCCGAGCAAGCTCGGCGTCGGGGTCACGGCAGCCGGCGTCACCGGAGATTCGCCATCCGCTCGCGGTAAACGCGCTCATCGCCAAGGTAGATGGTCTCGTCCAGCGCCGCGCGCATGCGCGCGAGCGCGGCGTCGCGGCCGGCCGCGTCGCCCTCGCACTCGGCGATCCGGACGCGTACCCAGTCGATCTCGAAGGAATGTACCAACCCGGCCTCTGCGCGCAGCAGCCACTCGCGCGCGATGGCCGGATCGTGGTCCAGCTCGATGCTGAGCAGTGCTGCCATCGCCGCGAGCGACTGGCGCAGCCCGTCCGGGATCTGCTGCCAGCCGGCCAGCGCGGGTTCCAGGATCTGCCGCATCCTCCGGTAGTCGCCACGATCACCTGCGACTGTCGCGTGGATCAGCTGCGCCGCCAATTTCTCCATGCCCTGGGCGCGGTCGATGTCGAGCGCGGCCAGGTCTTCCGGGTCAAACTCGCGCGGGCGCAAGCCATCGAGGCTGGCGCGGGCGATCCGCAGCGCGCGCTGACGCAGTTCCAGCGCTTGCCTGTCGGTGTACGCGCGGATCAGTTGCAACCCATCGGTCTGGAAGCCACCGCTGCGGAAGGGCAACAGATTGACCACTCCGAACAGCAGCCCCATCGCGGCAAGCACCGCGGCAAGCACTTTCAATGGCCACCAGGGCAGCAGCGGGAGCATCAGCCACGCGAGGCCTGCCAGCGCCAGGTTGGCAAAGGGCCCACCGAGCAACATCGCCGCGAAGGCACGGCGGAATCCCGGTCCGTCCGGCAATACCGACTGCGCCAGCCCGCCGATCCCCTTGAGCGAGCGCACGCGCGTAAAGCGGAAGCCGCGTGGCACCCGCTCCCAGCGCCACGGCCCGATGATCACCCGCAGGATCTTGCCGCCCATCCACTGACCGACCAGCGCATGGCCGAGTTCGTGCACCAACACCTGGGCAAACATTGCGAACAGCGCTGCGGGCGCCGCAATCAGCGCCACCAGCGCGGCGTTGGTATCGGGCGGCGCCACCAGCGACCCGCCTTTCAGCAACAGGATCATCGTGGCTGCCCCGGCGGCCGCACCGACCAGCATCTGCAGCAGCAGCGACAGCGATTCGCGCAAATTCATCTTCCGCTGCAATTGGGCCTTCATCGTGGCCGGTTCGATAGGTGGCAGGGCGATGCGTTCGCTCATGGCTTGCTTCCTCCGGGCCGTTTGCGGGTAGGCGCGCTGCCGGGACGGGTGGTTTCGGCGGGCGCGAGTTCGGTGGGGTACGCAGCCAGCGCGATGCCGTGGAACTCGCCGGTTTCGGGCGGCGTGGCAGCGCTGATGCGTTCGTACTCGAGGTAGAGGTCGTGCAGGCGCTGGCACAGCCGGTCGCGATCGGCTGGCGTCAGCTTCAGCACATTGCGATAGGCCAGCAGCGCCCCCGGTTGCGGCGGGCGCAGCGCCAGGTCGATGCGTCCCGCCGCGTGGCTGCGTTCGATGTCCTCGCGTGCGCGGTCGAACACATAGCCGAGGATGGTCTGCAGGGGATCGCCGCCCGGGGGCTCGGCACCGAAACTGGCGCGGTCCAGGCGCAGCCGCTTCGCCACCGCGCGGTAGCGCCGCTCGACGATCCCGGACACCAGGCGCTCGGCAACCACCCGGATCAGTCCGTGCTTTTCCAGCAGCTTGAGGTGGTGGTACAGGCGCGTGGTCGGGCAGTCCATCAGCTGCGCCAGTTCGGTGGCCGTGCGTGGCGCGGACACCAACGCCTGGTAGATGAACTCGCGGGTGGGATCGGCCAGCAGCTTCAGATCCCGCGGCTGGATCGCGCGCTCTTCGAGCAGGTCTTCTTTCGGCTTGGGCGACTTTGCTTTCATGATTCGCGAGACATTCAACAATGATTGAATGTTGAATGATCACTCAAAGCACGACCAGCCTGCCAGAGGTCATGGTTAGCCTGCTCGCAGCGCGAGCACGGGCCACCCGCCCGGCGCATCATGGCGACTCCAATCGAAGCAAGCCGCCGGGATGAACCCAGACCCCACCGCCCGCTTCTCCGACCGCGTAACCGACTATGTGCGTTACCGCCCGGACTACCCGATCGCGGTGGTCGACACCCTGGCCGCGCACTGCGGCTGGAGTGCGCCGGTCGATATCGCTGACCTCGGCTCCGGCACCGGTTTGTCGGCGCTCGGTTTCCTCGACCGCGGCCACCGCGTGTATGGCGTCGAGCCAAATGCGGAGATGCGCGCCGCAGCTGAGTCCCTGCTTGCGGATCGTCCGGGTTTCATCAGCGTCGCCGGCCGCGCCGAAGCCACCACGCTGGCGCCATCGAGCGTCGATCTGGTGATCGCCGCCCAGGCCTTCCACTGGTTCGATGTCGCCGCCGCCGCCAACGAAACCCGCCGCATCCTGCGCCCGGACGGCCATGCCGCGGTGGTGTGGAACCTGCGCCGCACCAGCGGCAGCCCTTTCCTCGATGGCTACGAGGCACTGCTCAGGCAATTCGGCACCGATTACGCCGCGGTGTCCGAGCGCTACGCCGATCCACTCGCGCTGGCGCATTACTTCGGCGGCGTCGGCTACCGCGAATACCGCTTCGATCATGTCCAGTTTTTCGACTACGACGGCCTCAAGGGCCGATTGCTGTCGTCGTCCTACACCCCGCCCCCGGGCCATCCGCGCCACGCGCCGATGATCGAGGCGCTCGAAGGCCTGTACGCCCGAACCGCCGTCGACGGTCGCGTCGCTTTCGAGTACGACACCTGCCTGTATGTCAGCGACTAGTGTGGTGTTCCGTAATTAAGTTGAAGAAATTTCCGATGAATTTTGCGGCGAGGCAAGGCGAGAGGAGGAGTCATAGCAGGGCTATGGCGACGACGAGCAACGCCGCATCGGCGCAAAAGGCGCGGAAATAATTCAAGGTAATTACGGAACACCACACTAATGTCCTGTCCCGCAAGTAGCGCGAAGAAGTTCCGGATGGATTTCGTCGCGAGACAAGGCGGGAGGAGGAGCCATAGTGGTTCTATGGCGACGACGAGCAACGCAGTATCGCGGCGAAAGACGCCGGAACTATTCGATGGTATTTGCGGGACAGGACACTAGACCGGGTAGCGCTGGTCCATCGCTTTCAACGACTCGCGGACCAGTTCGCGCAGCACCTCGCGGTCGACGTCCGCGAGGCGCTTGAGATACAGGCAGGATTTGCCGGTGCGGTGCCGTCCCAGTCGTTCCAGCAGGGCATCTCGCCCGTCGAAACCTGGCATCAGGTAGATCGTCAGGTCCTGCTTGCGCGGCGAAAATCCCAGCCGCGGCCACTGCAGCGCGCTTCCCTTGGCGTAAGCGGAGGTGTAGCGCCCGTAGCCGACGATCGCATCGCCCCACATCTCCGGCGCGTAGCCGCTCAATGCCTGCATCTCGTCGAGCAGTTCCAGTGCGTCCGCCCGCCGCTTCGCATCGGTCAGTCCCGCCAGGAACAACCGCGGATCCGCATCCGTCGGCCGCGTCTTGGGTTCACCCGCCATGGCACCTCTCCTGTCGTACCCGGTGGCGATAATGCCTCCACCGCGCGCGACAGACGCGCACCGGAGGACAGGTTCAACGCAGTGACGCGGAGGAACGCTGGCAGGCACAAGTCGTGGGGGACCTCGTGGTGTGGGTCCTTTGCGTGTCATGTTGAACAAGGCCCCCAAGCTTCTACGACGCCCCCAGCTCGGGTATGCTCCGCCGTCCACTCGCCGGAGTGGCGGAATCGGTAGACGCAGCGGACTCAAAATCCGCCGCCCTTAAAAGCGTGTGGGTTCGAGTCCCACCTCCGGCACCAGAGTGGCTTCTGACCATGCCCTCAACGTGCCGATCCACGGGCGCGAGGGCTCCGATGGCCACACCAAGGCGTGGTGCGTTGGACCAGCGCACCGACACCACGTTCAACACTTCGCCTTCGATCGTGCTGGTCTCGACCACGTCCTCGGTCAAGGCAAGCAGGCTGGCCTGATCGCGCAGTGCCATGCACGCATAGCCAATCGGCCAAGCAGCAACCCTTGGGACTGGCTGGCTTCGGCCTGAGGGCCAGTCAGTGCGATCGACCGCTTCCGGGACGCCCCAGGTCTGCGCGCACGGACCACGTCATGCAGCGGTGCTCGTTGCGAAGTCACTGGCCGATGTCAGCCACGCGAACGCCATCGAGCACATCGTGTTGCACAGGGTCGCGATACCGCGGGCGCGTTGGCGGCCGCCCTCGAACCCTGAACGCGGGCCAGCATGCGCTTGCAAGCATCGCTGCGGGCCGCAAGCATCCGATGTCGCTCACGTTCCTCGCCAACCGGAACCAACCATGGGCAGTGCCTCATTCCTGATCGTCGGCGACGACTGGCGCACCGCGATGTACCGCTTCCAGAGCATGGAATACGCGGACCCCCTGAGCCCGTTCATCGTGCCCGCGGACCGGCTCGCGCCCGCGCAGGCCCGCTACGCCAGCGACCTCAGCACGCGCATGCGCCTGGGCAATGGACGCGAGGTCGGCACGGCCGATGAAATCACCTCCGAAGAGATCGCGCAATACGGCGCGCAGGTCGAGTTCTTCAAGCGGCCGACCCGCGAGCTGATGCCATTCCACGAATGGGCGCGCCGCCTGTACGGCGTTGCCCTGCTCGAGGCAGGCGATACGCCGGACCTTGCCGGTCGGCACCGCAACGGCTGGTTCCGCCTGAACGCCGTCGGCGAATGCATCGAGCTGATCGAACGCGTCATCCCGGACGGGTTCTTTTTCCATTTTCGCGGCACTTGTCCGCGGTTCCTGCTCAAACCGGGCGCGACCGGCTGGGACGTCTCCGCCTCCGGAGAGCGCAGCGCCGTGCACGCCGGCCACGCAGGCAGCGCACGGCTCGCCGACATCGACCTCGAAGGCATGCGCCAGGCCAGGCGCGCCGGCTTCGAAGCGTCCTGGGACGCGGTGCACGCAGTCGCCGCCGGCGCGAGCTGGGAGCCCTTCGTCGAGATCCGCAAACGCTACCCGCCACAGACCGATCGCTACGACGAGAGCATCGAACACGCCGCCGTTCGCGAATGGTTCGCGCAAGCGACCTTGCAGAAGCTCTGGGAAGCCCGCTGCGCCAGCGATTTCACCCACGCGGCCCTGGACCGGATGCTGCTGTCGAGGACGGACTACGTGCAGCACTGCGCACGCGACTTGGCCTTCGGTCCCACCGAAGTCGTCGAGGACGGCCGCCTGTACCAGCTGGAAGACGAGCAGGCCTTCCTCGCGAGGCAAGACAGCAACACCTTGCTGACGCAGGTGGCGGTGAAGTGTTGAGGTGGGCTCTCACCGAAAATGTCGCAAAGCATTGATTCTTGGATGGAAAGATCGCGGCTGAAGCCGCTCCCACAGGAGCGCCGCGGGCTCTTGTGGGAGCGGGCTCCGCCCGCGAGCTGTTTGCAGCCGGGTGTTGGATGCGCGAACAAGCGCACCGGCAGGGGCGACCGGGACTCTCACCGAACATGTCGCAAGGCATTGATTCTTTGATGGAAAGATCGCGGCTGAAGCCGCTCCCACAGGAGCGCCGCGGGCTCTTGTGGGAGCGGGCTCCGCCCGCGAGCTGTTTGCAGCCGGGTGTTGGATGCGCGACCAAGCGCACCGGCAGGGGCGACCGGGACTCTCAGCGAACATGTCGCAATGCATTGATTCGGCTATGGAAAGATCGCGGCTGAAGCCGCTCCCACAGGAGCGCCGCGGGCTCTTGTGGGAGCGGGCTCCGCCCGCGAGCTGTTTGCAGCCGGGTGTTGGATGCGCGACCAAGCGCACCGGCAGGGGCGCCCGGGACTCTCACCGAAAATGTCGCAAAGCATTGATTCTTGGATGGAAAGATCGCGGCTGAAGCCGCTCCCACAGGAGCGCCGCGGGCTCTTGTGGGAGCGGGCTCCGCCCGCGAGCTGTTTGCAGCCGGGTGTTGGATGCGCGACCAAGCGCACCGGCAGGGGCGACCGGGACTCTCACCGAACATGTCGCAAGGCATTGATTCTTTGATGGAAAGATCGCGGCTGAAGCCGCTCCCACAGGAGCGCCGCGGGCTCTTGTGGGAGCGGGCTCCGCCCGCGAGCTGTTTGCAGCCGGGTGTTGGATGCGCGAACAAGCGCACCGGCAGGGGCGACCGGGACTCTCACCGAACATGTCGCAATGCATTGATTCGGCTATGGAAAGATCGCGGCTGAAGCCGCTCCCACAGGAGGGCCGCGGGCTCTTGTGGGAGCGGGCTCCGCCCGCGAGCTTTTTGCAGCCGGGTGTTGGATGCGCTTATCCGCGCATCAAAATTCTTCGCGACCCGCAGCCACTTTCTTGTCCGGAAGGGACGCAATGGAAGCCAAGGGGCGGCCGGGACTCTCGCATGAGCCGGAGAACGAACGGCTGTTCGCCTTGCGAGTCGCTGACCAGGTGCGGCGGACGGGCGTCATCGCAGCCATGACGCCCGCCCGCTTCGTTCACTGCTCGAACCCCGAACCGAACAGCGCGTCGGGCAATACCTGCACCTGCACGCTGGCGCTCGACGGCAGGAAGTGGGAGTCGCCGCTGTAGCTGACGGCGAAATCGCGCGCCCCTGCGGTTTGCGGCACAAGGTCGCAATGGTTGGCCGGAAGGACGATCGCGCAATTCTCGGCGCCCACCGCCGCCTGGACGGTGATCGTGCCGCCGGCCGTGCCGGCACCCGGGGCGAGCACGTCGATCGCCACCGGGAAGCGCAAGGGCTCGAACTGACGCGGCGGCTCGGCCGGGAACTGGGGCCAGAACGGCGCCCCTGCCACCGTCGCGGTGCCGGCGCGATCGATCTGGTGCGCGCTGCTGGCGCTGCTGGCGAGGTGGTTGGCATCGCCGGCAAAGTTGGCGTCGAGCGGTACTGAGCCTATACCCGTCGGGATCAGGTTGCAGTTGCCGCTGGCACCCGCCACCTGGCAGGACGCGCCGGCACCGTCGCTGACCACCACCGGCCCGGCCGGGGTGCCGACACCGCTGGACAGCAGCACGCTGACGTTGACCGGCTGGCCGGCCACGCTCGGATCGGGGGTGTGGGCTAGGATCGCGAGCGTACTCGCCACAGCCAGGACCTGGTGCGGCTCGCTGTCGCTGCTGGCGAGGAAGTTGCCGTTGCCCGGGTACTGCGCGCTCAAGGTGAGCGCCCCGCCCTGCGCCGGCGTCAGCGCGCAACTGCCACTGCCGGCGCTGAGCGCCGCGCTGCAGCTGGTCCCCAGCCCGTCGCCGATGGTCACGCTGCCGGTGGGTGTGCCGCTGGCGCTGGACACGCTGACGCTCACCGTGACTGCCTCGCCGAAGCTGGAAGGATCCGGCGTATCGGCAGTGATCGTGGTGCTGCTCGCCGCCAGGCCGATGCTGTGCGCCGCGCTGGCGCTGGCTGCGGCGTGGCTGCTGTTGCCGGCGTAGCTGGCCTCGATGGTGGTCGGCCCGGGGCTGGTGCCGGTCAATTGACACGCGCCGCTGCCGTTGGCGAGCACGGCGACGCAATTGCCGGCGCCGGCGGCGCTGACCGCGACGCTGCCGGTGGCCGGCGTGCCCGGATCCGCGCTGGCCACGCTGACCTGGACTTCGAAGGCCTGGCCGACTGTGGACGGGTCCGGGTCGTCGCTGTCGATGCTCAACGTGGTCGCGATGAGCAGGGACCGGACCGCGCTGAACTCCGAGGTGTTGCCGTCCTCGTCGGTGGCGGTCGCGCTGAGCCACTCGTCCGCTGCGATCCCTGAGAGACTGGTGGAGACGTTCGCGTGACCGCTGCCGTCGGTGCTGACCGCCAGTTCGCCGAGGAACCGGGCGCCCTCGCCATGGCCGCTGGCGTCGGCCTCGTCGCTGGCGAAGAACTCGATCACGAAGTCGGCGTTGGCGGTGCTTTCGAGGTGTCCGGTGACCACGACGGCGCTGCCGGTGTACAGCGCCGATTCGAGCACCGGGAAGTTCTGCAGGCCGTTGGCGCCGGTGTCGGCGTCGCCGGTGTCGTTCGCGGTGACGCCGTCCGCAACCGCGCCGGCGGCCACCAGGTCGATGCCCAGCCCGCCATTGCCGTCCAGGCGGTTGCGGCGCAGGTGCACCCCGTGGGCGTCGCTGGCGACCAGGACGCCGGCGCCCGCGTTGCCGCCCACGTGGTTGCCGTCGAGGTTCACGTCTTCCGGCACCCCGCTGACGACGACCCCGGCACCGGCGTTGTCCCGGATCTGGTTGCCGCGGGCGGTCAGGCCATCGGTCGCCGCGCCGGAGACGACCATGCCATGCGCCAAATTGCAGGCGATCAGGTTGCCCTCGACCCCACCCGGATCGTCCACGTCGGCGCCGACCAGCAGTTCGACCGAGTCGGCGATGATCCCGGCGGTGGCGTTGCCGATGCCGCAGGCGCCGCTGCTGTCCGGGCCGATCCAGTTGCCCGCGATCGCGCCGCCGATGCCGGTGACGTGGACCCCGCCGCCGTCGTTGCCGCTGATCAGGTTGCGCTCGGCGACATCGCCGACGCCGTCGCCGTCGGTCCCCACCAGCACGCCCACGGGGCTGCCGGAGATGCGCACGCCGGCGCCGCCGTTGCCGAGGTCGACGCTGCCATTGGCGCCGGTGCCGATGAAGTTGCAGGCAAGCCGGACGTCGCTCCCGCTGATGTCGACCCCGTCGCCCGGGAAGGAGTGGATCGCGAGACCGCGGACGATGGTGTCCGCGGCACCGATCGCCAGCCCGTCCTCGGCGCCCGAGAGAGCGCTGCCGTCGAGGACCACCTTCAGCGTCGGCGGCCAGCTCGTGCAGTCGGCGCCCGGCTGGGTCGTGCCATCGATCTCGACCGCGTCGGTGATCGCGGGCAGCGCGCTGCCGAGGTGGATGGTGAAGATCGGACCCACGCCCGTGACCGCGGACAGGGCCTTGTCGAGTTCGTTGGCGATCGGAAGCGGGTCGGGGATGGCGAAGACGATGCGATCGCGGGTCAGCGGCTCGCCGGGGAGGTAGGGTTGGCCCCACCCGCAGTCATCGACGAACCAACCCGGCGCGTTCGCGCGTCGGATGGCCTCTCGCAAGGTGCAGACGCCGTCGTTGGCGATGGCGTCGCCGGTGCCGGTGACGACGAGGGTGCGCTGCACGAGGGGGTCGTCGTTGAGGATGGTCCCGGTGGCCGTGGCGTCGCCCAGGACGGCGTTGGTCAGGTCGAACGACTGCAGAACGACGCTGAAGGTCTCGTCGAGCTCGTACAAGGGGTCGCCCTTGAGAATGACGTAGGCTGTGCCCGTGGTCTGACCGACAGCGAAGCTCACGGTCCCGTCGCGAGTGTTGTAGTCCTCGTTGAGCACCGCCGTCCCGTCGGCCGTCTCGAAGATGACCTCGACCGGAAGCACCGGCGGCTCGCTCAAGGTGACGGTAAAGAGCATGTTGCTCACGCCGCTATCGCCCTCGAGGATCTGTGCATCGGCAATCGATACCACCGGCAGCGGGCCGATCGCGGTCGACTCCGTGGCGCTCTCGTCGCCGGGCCAGGCCTCGACGTCGGCCGAGCTGACGCTGGCGGCCAGTTGCACTGAGGGGTTGACGCCGGCGTCCGCGGGCGCGGTCAGCGCGAGGGTCACGGTCGGCGCCGCGCCGACGGCCAGCGTCGCGCGCAGGCAGGTCACCGTGCCGGCGCTCTCCGAACACGGCCAGCCGCTGCCGGTGGCGCTCACGAAGCTGGTGCCGGCGGGCACCGACGCGCTCAGCACGACGTCGGTGGCGGCGCTCGGCCCGGCGTTGGTCACGGCCAGGGTGTAGCCGAGCGACCTGCCTTCCAGTACCGGGTCGGCCACATCGGCCACGGTCAGCGACAGGTCGACCGCGTCGCAGGCATCGCCGAGGCCGTCGCCGTCGCTGTCCTGCTGATCCGCATCCGGCAGGCCCGGACAGACGTCGCAGACATTGCCTACGCCGTCGGCGCTCGGCGGCGACGCCGCCAGGGCGGCGATCTCGTAGCCGGCCAGGGCCCTGCGGACCACGGTGATGCCGTCGATGGTTCCGGTCAATCGGGCCCCGATCCGGACGTTGGCCGTGTTCGAGGTCGACCCCGACAGCGTATTGGCGATCGTGTTGGTGAGGACTCCGTCGACGTAGGCCCGCAGATTGTCGCCATCGCCCACGAAGGCGAGGTGGTGCCATTGGTTGTCATTGATCGGAACCGAGCTCAGCAGCGTGATCGTGGTCGTCCCGTCGCCCTGCCGCAGCTCGACTTCGCCGGACCGCGCATGCGTCTGGTTGCGGACGAAGACACTGTAGGGAAAGACGCTGCCGCTCAGCTTGTCGAGGATGGGGTTCGCGTTCGAACTGGCGTCCACCTGGTTCGCAGGCAACTTCAGCCACATCGCCAGCGTCATCTCGTCGTGGGTGTCGAAGTCGAGATCGGGATGGTGAGGCACCACCACCGAGTCCCCGGAACCGTCGAAGGAGAGGGCGCCATCGGCCTGGCCGCTGACCCAGGCGGCCCCGGTCACGGTGCCGTCATGACCGCCCAAGGAATCGGTTGCCACCGCGCCCGCGCCGTCGTTGAAGCCCCAATGGGCGACGCTGCCCGCCGGCCGATCGAGGTCGGCATTGCTGGGGTCGGGGATCAGCGGACAGGTGTCGATCTCGTCCGGGATGCCGTCGCCGTCGGCGTCGGTGAGGGTCGTGAACGACCAGATCGGGCAGTTCAGCGCCGCCCCGAAGGCGTTCGCCGGCACCACCCGCCAGTAATGGATGGTGCCCTGCTGGAGATCCGGCATCGGGTCGAAGCTGGTTGCAGTACCCATCGCGGCGCCGTTGACGAGATTGCTCGGAGGCAGCAGCCCGCCGCCATCGGTGCCGAGGGACAGGCTGGCGCCGGTCGCCCCGCCGGGCAGGCTCCAGTTCAGGGTTGCCGCGACCGCCACATTGGTTGCGCCGTTCGCCGGCGAGACGAACGTGGCGCAGGGCAGCAGGCTGAAGCTCGCGCTTACCGTGCAGGCGGCGGTGATCGCCCCGGTGGTGTAGGTGCTGCCGGCCAGGCTGCCGCCGCAGCCGGTGACGGAGGCGATCTGGTAGCCGGGGGACGCGGTCACGGTGAACGCGATGGTCGCGCTGTGGTCCACCGACTGCGGCGTTGATGGCGACAGGCTGCCGTTGCTGCCGGCGCTCGGCGTGACCTGGTGCTGCACGTCGAGCACGGTGACGGTCAGGGCCGCATCGAAGCTCGCGCCGGCGGCGTCCGTGGTGCGGACCGTGATCGCATGGCTGGAGGCGGTCTCGTAGTCCAGCAGCGCCGCGGTGCGCAACTGGTTGCCCGCGCTGATCTGGAAGCGGTTGCCCGGGTTGCTGACGAAAGTGTAGGTGTGGGTGTCGCCCAGGTTGGGGTCGATGGTCGACAAGGTGCCCACCAGGGAGCCGATCGCCGCGGACTCGGGGACGGACGAGGGAGAGAGCTGGACGCCGGTCGGAGCGCAGTTCTGCCGCTCGGCGGCGCCGAGATCGACCTGCCCGCAAGCCACCCGGGCGAAGCCGGCGCCGCGGGTGTCGACGTTGATGGGCGCAGACGCGATGCTGCCGTCGCCGTTGACGTCGAGTCCGAGACTTGTCTCGGTCGGCAGGAAGGTCCCGTTGCCACCGTCCACGGCGGCGCCGTCAGCCAGCGGGTAGTAGTAGACGCCGTTGGCCGCCTGGGTCAGGGCGCCGAGCGGTGCCGACGCCGCGCCGCTGTTGCTGAAACCGCAACTGCTGTCGCTGGCGTAGTTGTTGGACTCGGTCACGGTGGCGCCAGAGATCCCGCAGGCAGGGGCCGCTGCCGGCGGAATGGTCGACGATGGTGTTGCGGAAGATCAGCGTGGGTAGGTTGTCCGCGGCATTGAGCGGGGTGAAACCGGTGTGGCCGGAGAAAGTGGTGTTGATGAAGGAGGTGGCGAGCCCGAAGGTGTCGTCGCTGTAGTAGGCGAAGTCGCCGTTGCCGGAGAAGGTGGTGTTGACGATCTGGTTGGATCCGGTGGTCACTTTCGTCCACAGCGCGCTGCCGACGTTGCCTGCCGAGTTGCCCACGAAGGAGCTGTTGACCAGGGTGTAGGGGCTCTCGGTGTAGACCGCCCCGCCGCCAGAGGCCTTGTTGCCGACGAAGTGGCTGCCGAGCACCTCGAGGGCGCCGGAGGCGACCAGGACGGCACCGCCGTTGTTGGCGAGGCTGGGGGTGGTGTCCTGGTAGGCGCAGCCGTTGCGCAGGGTGACGCCCTCGAGCGTGAGGCGGCCACCGTCCACCTCGAGGAGGCGGAAGCGCTGGCGGTTGTTCCCTGCGGCGCACGCCAACAGGCTGCTGCTGCGCTGGATCGTGCCATTGCGCAGGGTGACGTTGCCGGAGCCGGCGATCCGCGGCAGGCCGTTGTAGCCGTGGCCGTCGTAGAGCATCGGAGCGTCGGGCAGGGTGACGGTCTGCCCCGCCAGGTCGATGATCCCCACGGCGCCGGCGCGGTTACTGCAATCGAGTACAAAGCGCAGGTCGGTTACCAGGTCAGGCGGGGAAAAGATTGAGGTGCCCAGGACGTAGGGCGAGTCGTAGGCCCCGCAGGGGGTCGGATCGGTCACCTCGACCGCGCCGACGGTGCAGACGTCGCCGGCGACCAAGGGGCGGGCATTGGCCAACTGATCGGTGCTGTTGCCGTTGCACGCCAGGGTGACGCCGTTGATGTCGAGGGTGGTGCCGTTCGGGATGCGGATCGCCGGCGACGGTGCGTGCGGGCGATGGACCTGCTGCCCGGGTCCACTGCCGGACAGGAATGCCAGAGGGATCAAGAAATCTTCCAGGTCTGCAGAACTGGTGGCGCTGAAGCCGCAGGTTGGGCCGTCGGAAAGATTGTAGCCGTGGTCGACGAACTGTCCTCCACTCGAACTCGTACAGTTGCTGCCGACAGCATCCTCTCCGGTCACCAGGAGGTTTCCAGCCAGGTGCATCGTGGCAGCGTTCTGGACCCGCAGGCCAACGTATGCGTCATCGGGAAACGGGCCGTCTTGGTTGTCGGCGAAGGTGGAATGGACCACGGTCGCCGTTGCTCCACTGTCGGCGACGATCGGACTTCGCGCATTCCCGCTGAAGGTGCTGTTGGTCACCGTCAACACGCCCTGTTCCACTTCAACGATGCCGAAGTTCGTGCCTGCACTGTTGCCGACGAACGAGCTTCCCGAGATGGTGGTGGTTGCCCCGAGGCTGTAGATCACGCCGCGCGCGGTTCCCGAGTTCGACTCGAAGGTGCTGTCCGAAATGATCAGGGTTCCGCGGTTGTCGATGACCCCACCGGTTCCCGAGTTGTTGTGGTTGGTGAAAGTCGATCCGGTGATGGTGACGGTACCGAGATTGTTGTAGATCGCCCCGCCAATCGTCGACACATTGGATTGCACGACGCCGTCCGAGATCGTCACCGATCCGCCCTCGTTCTGGATGGCTGCGCCGCCGCCAAGGTCGGCCGCGTATCCGTTCCGGAGGTCCACCCCACGCAGTTCGAGGGAGCGTCCAGACTGCTGGATGCGGAAGATGCGGCGATTGCCTGCACCGCTGAAGACGACACCGGCGGTAGCGCTGGCGTCGAGAATGGTGTTCGAGGAGATGGTCACCGTCGCCGGCGGCGTGATGGTGCCGGCGCAGGCGAAGGTGATCGTCCCGCCGACCGGTGCGGCGCCGTAGACCGCGTTGAACCCGGCCCAGGTACAGGTGCTCACGGTGCCGCTGGCGGCCAGTGCGGGTGGCGAGGCCAAGCCGAGCCACAGGACGGCGACGAAGGCGAGTGGGACGGGGCGGGCGAGGTGGGCTCGTGCCATGGGATGTCCTCGGTCGGGATAGCGCTCGTTCATGGCGTCGGGGCCGGGGTCTCGAAACCGTTGCGGAAGATCGGGCACAGGTTGCTGGGGTCGTCGGGACAGGCGTCGCAGAGGTCGCCGATGCCGTCGAGGTCGGCATCGGCCTGACTGGGATTGGGGACCGCCGGGCAGTTGTCGCAGGCCGTGCCGACACCGTCGCGGCCGGGCCCGGACGCGGCCAGTTCGGCGATCTCGAGGTTCGAGAGGGCACGCCGCACCACGGTGATGCCGTCGATGTCGCCGGCCAGCCGGGTCCCGATCTGGACGTTGACCGTGTTCGAGGTCGACCCGCTCAAGGTGTTCGCAAGCGTGTTGCCGAGGGTCCCGTCGACGTAGGCCCGCAGTTCGCCGCCGGCGGCGACGAAGACGACGTGGTGCCATTGGTTGTCGTTGATCGCGACCCCGGTGTGCAGGGTGAGCGAGCCGACGCCGTCGCCACGGAACAGCGAAATCTCGCCCGGCCGCGTATTGGTCTGGTTGCGCAGGTACACGTGGTAGGGGAAGGCGCCGGTGCTGCGCTTGACCAGGATGGCGTTGGTCGGCGCGCTGGTGTCCACCTGGTTCACCGGCAACTTCAGCCACATCGCCAGCGTCATCTCCTCGTGGGTGTCGAAGTCGAGATCGGGATGGTGAGGCACCGCCACCGAGTCGCCGCTGCCGTCGAAGTGGAGGGCGCCGTCCACCGCACCGAGCGCCCAGCTGGCTCCGGTCACGCTGCCGTCGTGACCGCCCACCGAATCGGTCGCCACCGCGCCCGCGCCGTCGTTGAAACCCCAGTGGGCAACGGTCCCCGGAGGCTGGTCGAAATCGGCGTTGGTCGGATCGACGAAGTCGGGGCAGGCGTCCACCGAGTCCTCGACCGAATCACCTTCCTCGTCCCGGGACTCGAAGGCCCCGGAATCGCAACCGTCAGCGACATTGGCGATCTGCGCAAGGTCCAAGGGCCGGGTGAAACCGCGCGCGTCGGCGCTGAGGCCGGAGGCGGCGCAACTGCCGCCGTCGGCGGCCGCGCTGAGGATGGCGACGGGATGGGTCGGCAGGCAGCTTCCGTCTGGAAGCTGCAACACGCAGCCGCGGTGACCGACCGGCAGCAACGAGGGCGGCGCGCCGACCTGGTCGCCGATGGCGGCGAAGCTGCAGTTGCCGGGGGCCGAGACCACGTTGTAGCCCAGGCTGGTTGGAGCAGTGCCCACAAACCCGCAGTCCGCGGGTGTCACTGCCCCTCCGACCTCGACCTGATTGCCTTCCAGGAGGTTGGAGGCAAGCTCGACGCCAGAAGTGAAATCGACCCAGAACCCGCCGCCCTGCGCCACACCCGCACCGGCTCCACCAGCGCCGGCGATCGCCCGGTTGCCGGTCACGGTGGAGTGCTCGAGGCCTGGGGGTAATAGAAGAAGACGGCACCGCCTTGGGCCTTGCCGCCGACTCCGGAGACACTGTTCCCGCCGATGGCCCGGTTGCCCGAGAAGGT
The DNA here is from genome assembly GCA_016713135.1 of Rhodanobacteraceae bacterium. NCBI lineage: Bacteria > Pseudomonadati > Pseudomonadota > Gammaproteobacteria > Lysobacterales > Rhodanobacteraceae > Rhodanobacteraceae bacterium. The sequence continues at coordinate 861,130 of JADJPR010000023.1, forward strand.
GAGGTTGCGCCGCTCGAGACCCTCGTCTCCGTCGAACGTCACGGCTCCGCCCAGGGCATCCCCACCCTTGCCGGTGGTGCCGGCGCCCCCTGGGCCAGATTGTTCAGGAAGGTCGCGTCGCGGAGGGGTCTCGAGGGCCGGGGTCCAGCCTTGATACAGTGCTCCTCCCACCGCATCTCTTCCGAGTCCGGCCACTGGATCGGGCCCGGCGACCGCCTCATTGCCGATGAAGCTCGCGCGCTCGAGGCGGCTCGGCGAGCCGACCGCCTCGAAGTGGACGGCTCCTCCGTAGGCGTTGCCCTCCGCACTGAGCGCCTGATTTTCTTCAAAGACCAGGCCCCTCCAGTCGACGGGGCCGGTGGTATCGATCCAGAGGGCGCCGCCCTCCACCTGCGAGGGAGCCCCCGCACTATTGCGCCGGAAGACGGTTTCGGTCAGCGTCGTGAGGGTGCCCTGCGTGTGCAAGGCACCGCCGTCCGCGTTCAAATCGCCCTGCGCCCGGTTGTCTTCGAAGGTGGAGCCGGTGATCGAGATCGTGGAGGACTCGGCACCGCGGATTGCGCCCCCGAGCGGCGAGGTGGAAACGGCGCTGTTGCCTCGAAAGATGGAATCGACCACCGTCAGCACGCCAGCCGTGCGCACCGCGCCACCCTCGCCCGCGCGCCCCCGCTGCAGCGTCAGCTCACGCAGTTCCAGCGAGGCGCCGGTGGCCACGTCGAACAGCCTCAGGCTGTCGGCGCCGTCGAAGATCACGGCGTTGCCGTTGCCGTCGAGGACGGTGTTCGAGGAAATGGCCACCGTCGCCGGCGGCGTGATGGTGCCGAAGCAGGCGAAGGTGATCGCACCGCCGACCGGGGCCGCGCTGTAGACCGCGTCGAAGGACGCCCAGTCGCAGGTGCTGACGGTGCCGCTGGCGGCCAGAGCTGGCCAGGGCGCCAGCGGAAGGATCAAGATCAGCGCGAGGCTGATGGCGAGGGCCCGACGAGGGATCATGGAGACTTCCTTGGCGATGCAGGCGCGCTCGACCCGGCGGAAAGTGCGGCGAACAGGGCGCATGGGTGCAGTCTCCGTTGACATGAAATCCGGGGATCGGCGCTGACCGGCGATCGGCAAGGGCTACCCGCCCATCGCAATCGGCGCCGCGCCTGCCTTTGCTGGCCATGGCGTCGAAACCCACATCGCCATGTGGTCAAGTTTGCGGAGCGGCGGCTCGGGCTTCCACTGGCAGATCTGCTAGTCCGCATTTCTCACGCCGGTCGCGGGGGCGCAATCCGGGCGCACGGGAGACCCAAGCGGCAGGCCCGGCCAGCAATTGAATCGAATGGCAAATCCGGTGCACCGGGGCGACAATGTTCGCGGCGGGCAAGGGGCCCGACAGGCAGGGAGACATGACCGAGGGTCTGCACAGTGAACTGCAAGCGCTGCTGCTGGCCGAGCCTGGATCCGGCGCCCGCGAGCGACTGATTGCCAGTTGTCGACTGCGGGCGGTCGCGGGCGTCTGTTGCTTCGAATACTCGCCTTGCGACGACAACCCCGGCGACATGCGGCCGCTGTGGGTGGAAGACATTTCAGGGGAACTCGCGGGTTTTGACGTCAACGAGGTTGCGGCTCGCAGCATGAATGAGTCGCCCGCCTGGCTGAAACGCTGGGTGCTGCGACGGCGCCTGCCCTTTCACCTGTGGCGCTTTACCCGATTCGTTCCGTTCTCGGCCGAAGTCATCCTGAGGTCGACCGCACCACCCGGCAGGCGACGCCTGGGGGATCTGATCGTGGTCCCGTACCGCCAGGGCAGCCAGGGTTTCGGGGCCACCATCGGGCTGTTCGAACCCGCCAGCAGGACCGTCGCCGATGAACTGGTGACGCTGGCCACCGCGTGCCTCGCCCGCCAGCCGTGGCGGGACCACGCCGAGCCGCCGCGCACGCTGCTGAGCGATCGGCAACTGGAATGTCTGCGGTGGATCGTGGCCGGCAAGTCACTGGCGGAAACCGCACAGGTCACCGGGATGAGCTATGCCAATGTGCGCTATCACCTCGATCGCGCCAAGGAGCAGACCGGCCTCCCGAGCCTGCCGCAACTGGTGGCGCACGCGGCCGTCGCCTACGGCCTCTCGCCGCTGGGCCCGGCACGAAGCGACGGCGGGCGCGGCTAGCCCGATCCCGGGCACGCCCGAAGCCTATCCTCCAGACTGACGGACAAGAGTCTTCGGACTTCCCGAAGTGGAATTCGCCGCGGCACACCCGGGTCGTCCGCGCCCCCATCGTTCGCCGCCGCGCGTCAGCGACCAGCCAGTTCGTAAGCCGTGCTGCGCCCGCCGCCAGGCGCCCTGGTCAACACACCCAGATCGAGCACCTGGGTGATGTCGCGCAACGCGGTATCCGGCGAGCATTTGGCCAGGGACGCCCACTTGCTGCTGGTGAGCCTGCCTTCGAGCCCATCGAGCGCGCGATTCAGCACCTTCACCTGGCGCTCGTTCAGCGTGATACCCGCCCAGCGTTGCCAGAAGCGGGCCTTGACCAGCACCGCGTCCAGGGTGCCGTGCGCGCTGTTGACGGCACGCTCGAGCGCGCCCAGGAACCATGCCAGCCAGCCGGTGACGTCGAGCGTGGATTTCTGGGTCCGCTCCAGCACGTCGTAGTAGTCCTTGCGCTCGCGCTGGATCTGCGCGGACAGACTGTAGAACCGCTGCGTGCTGCCGTCGGCGCGTGCCAGGAACAGATCGCCGATGGCGCGTGCGATGCGCCCGTTGCCATCGTCGAAGGGATGCAGGGTAACGAACCACAAGTGCGCGAGACCGGCCTTGAGGAGTGCCGGTTGGCCGGAATCGCCGTTGGCCCAGGCGAGGAACTGGTCCATCTCCTTGGGCAGCCGGTGAGCAGGCGGCGCCTCGAAGTGCACCTGGCGCCGCCCGACGGCACCGGAAACCACTTGCATCGGACCGTCTGCGTCGCTGCGCCACTGGCCGACGGCGATCCTGCTCATTCCCGAAAACCCGGTCGGGAACAAGGCCGCATGCCAGCCGCAGAGCCGCTCGACGCTCAACGGCGAAGCGGCGCGGGAGGTGGCGTCGAGCACCATATCGACCACGCCCTCGACGTGCCGATCCACCGGCGCGACCGCTCCGATGTCCACACCAAGGCGACGCGCGATGGACGAACGCACCGACACCACGTTCAACACTTCGCCTTCGATCTCGCTGGTCCTGACCACGTCCTCGGTCAAGGCAAGCAGACTGGCCTGATCGCGCAGCGCCACGCCCACATCGGCCAGTCGACCGAGCAGCAGACCCTGGGCCCTACTGGCTTCGGCCAAGGGGCCGGCCAGCGCCGCCAGGTCGTAGCGCCACGTCGGCCAGTCGCCGTCTTCCCAGATGTAGCGTTGTTCTCCGCTTTCCATGCGGAGATTAGAACCGGCATTCGCCGCAAGGGCAAGGCATTCGACGCACAGGATGCGGAGAATAGGCCGGCTATTCGCCGCATGCGACGCTGGCTGCTGCCCGACTCCGCCACGCTGTCGCGCACGCGCGCCCTCTGTTCGACCAGGAATTGCAGCTCATGCGCCTTGGCCACGCGCAGGCGCCGGTCCGGCAATGTCAGCGATACGACGGAAGTCCATCACCCAGTTGACTTCCCAGCTGGCACCCCCGTCGGTGGAGAACGCCTGCTCCCAGCGCGGTTGCCCCAGTTCCGAGCATCGAGTCCACAAGAAGCGAACTCGTATGGCTTGACCGTTGTGAGTGTCGTCGGCGTAGAAGCAGCCGTTGCCGCCGTCGAAGCAACCGACAACGGGCACATCGAGCCGACCTGGATGACGACCATCCAGCCACCATATCGACCACAAGCCACTCGCCGCGTCGAAGCTTCTGATGGTCAAGGCCCGGTAATCGCCATCGGGCAGGTGGATCACGTTGTCATCCACATTCGCATGGCCTCCGAGCAGCTTTTGCATGGACGAACTACCTTCGAATTGCTCCCATGCCTGGCAGCCGGTCAGTCGTTCCTTGAGCCGGCGGTGCTGAACCTGCCAGATCCCGACAAAGAAATCGAAGTCAGAAGCTGCGCCGGTGCTTGGGATGGTTGGGGTGATGCTTGTTGGGTTTGGCATGTCGGCTGGCTCTCGGGGTGTGCAAAACATGCCGCGCAATATAGGTGGTGAGTCGGCTTTCGCTTCATCCATCCGTGCAAGCCATCATGTCAAAATTGCAATCAACCGACCTCCCGATCCGTGGTACTCCACGATGACCCAAAGCCCCAGATCCTGGGACGACCTGCGCTTCTTCTTGCACATTGGTCGTACTGGATCTCTGACCTCAGCCGCCGACAAACTTGGGGTCAGCCATGCCACGGTGTTTCGTCGCCTGGGATCTCTGGAAGCCGAGCTGGGAGTGCGCTTGTTTGCGCGCAGCCGGGCAGGTTACGCGCTGACGGAGGCGGGAAAAGAGCTACTGCAGGTCGCCGCCGACATGGAAACCGAATTGGCCTCAGCAACACGGCAACTCGGCAAGCGCGCGGCCTGGCCGGGCGGGGTTGTACGGCTGACCACCACTGACACCCTCATGCATGCAGCCCTGGCACCTTGCTCAGCGCCTACCAGCGCCAGGCCAATGTGCAGTTGCTGATCAACACTTCCACGGTGCAGCAGGACATTCTGAAGGGCGAGGCCGATGTGGCCATTCGTGCGGGCGGGCGGCCGGCGGACCCGTTGGTGGCACGGCGACTGTGCCGCATCGAATCCACGGTGTACCGCTCACGCAAGATCGGTGGCGTGACACCGGGCAACCTGGCCGATTTCCCCTGGGTTGCCGGCGACGAGACTTTCGCGCACCTGGATTCCTCCAAGTGGCTGCACCAGCACGGCCTGGACAGCAACGCCGTGTTGCGCACCAACAGCCACATCAATGTGTTGAACCTGGTCAAAGCCGGCGCCGGCCTGGCGGTGCTGCCTTGCTATCTCGGCGACCTGGAGCCGGGTATCTGCCGCGTGATAGCAACGCCGCCCAAGGCGTGGCGCAGCGACCTGTGGCTGCTCACCCGTGTGGAACTTCGCCATGTGCCCCGCATCAGGCAACTGTTTGACGCGGTGTTTGAGGGTACGCGCCCCCTGGTCGCGCTGTTTGAAGGGCATGCGTCGCTGACCTGAGCTACGCGCGGTGTCCATCAATGTATTCAGAGCGCGTCCCGAGCCGAAGCGAGCCTGCGAGACCCTGGTCGTCACCAATCGGAATGAGAGCGGCGAACCGGGCCGGTTTCGGGCGCAAGAAGTCCACCGCTGGCTGGCTGCAAGCCGCTTCCAGCACCCGGTCACGCCCACGCCGCCGCCACCACCTCCACCATCAGGCGATCCAGCGATTCTGCCCGCATTTCGGCACTGCTGCGCAAGCGCGTAGCGGCGTCGGTAGCGTTCAGCAGCTCGCTTTCGAGCCATTCGCGGACGGCGGCTTGCAGCACCACACGCTCGCCCTCGCCTGCCATTGCTTTGGCAGCTTCCAGTTCGGCAATCATGCCGCGCTCGTGGTCGCTGACCCAAGGCGCCGCCAGCAATGCCGTAGGCGGGTGGGAACCCGCGTGGCGGATCCAGCGGCAGGCCAGCAATGGCCGCAGCACGGAGAACAATTTCTTGAGGCGCACGGGATCGGCCCCGAGGTGCTCGGCGTGGACGCCTTGCGCCATGCGCAGGTAGTGGTGATAGGCCGCGGGCGCCTTGAACGCTGCGACCAGCGCCGGCGGTGGCGCAATCGCCACGAGTTCCTCGATGGATTGGGCAAACACGCCGCGCACGTCGGTGTCACTGGCATCGTTGGCGGTGCCGTATGCGCGGCTGCCGGATACGCACTCGAAGACGATGCGGTGACGCTCGGCCCGCAGGAGAGTGTCCAGGATCATATTGCTGATAGATGGTGCCCGCGGGCCGCCCGTCGGGTTCATTCCGGGCGTCGTTCAGATTGGTGGCGATCGTTACGGCGGTAGCGTCGGTAGCTCACCGCGGAGGCCTGCAGACGGGTCAAGCCGCGGTAGCCCATGGCTTGATCTGGGCCGGTTCTTTGGCCAACGTGTCGCCCAGCGGTCGCAGCGTCGTAGGTCGAGTTGCAGCCCTGTCCAGAAGCCTTCGGACATGCCGAAGAAACGCGACAGGCGCAGGCCGGATCCACGGTAACGGCGCGCTGCCCGCGACAATCTCGCCAATGCGTCGCTGCGGCACGATCTCCTTGGCCAGCCGGTACTGGCGGATGCCCATCGGCTCCAGGAACTCGTGCATCAGGATCTCACCGGGATGCGGGTAGGGAATCTTTCGCATGGCAGTCCTCCTCAGTGGTAATCGACGATCTCAACGTCCTTGGGCCCACTCTCCGTCCAGACGAAGCACACGCGCCATTGCCGGTTCACACGGATGCTGTGCTGGCCTTGCCGGTCGCCTTGCAGGGCTTCGAGTCGGTTGTTCGGGGGAATCCGCAGGTCTTCCAGCACGGCAGCGCGATTGAGCATCGCCAGCTTTCGCATCGCCACCGTTTCGATGTTCACGAAACGCCGCGACGACGACGGCATGGACGGGCATCCGTCGAAATCAGCCGGTGCCACCATCCACGACCTGCCCAGGAACTGCCCCTCCAATGTTCTGCCAGATTCGTCCTGGCGCTACTGGGCGTCCTTTGTTGTGGTTGGGGTGTCCGTGTTGTGGTGGTTGACCGGCGCAGTGTCGGACTCGCAACGGTGGGCCAGCCTCGAAAGCCGTTGTGGGCATCGAAACGGCACGCTGGCCCGCCTTTCGCCGCGGTGATGGAGATCGTGAACCCAGGGCAACGGTGCAGACGAGCGTCCTCAGCGAGGGTGCCCCGACCGCGGTAGGCTAGGGCCACTTCCAACGCGTGAGGGGGCATGTGGGTGATGGGGAATAGCGTCTGGTCGAGGGCGTGCGCTTGCGCTCCTGATCGCCGGCATCGGGAACAACGGCCAGCACAAGTAATTTCGGAACCAGCGGCCACCGATATGCGCGGCTGTCTCCGCGACTCTGCGCTAAATAGCCGACCGCTTGAAAAATCTCCTGCCCACCTTTTGGCAGGCGACGTCACGGCGGTACCGCTTGACAATCTCCAGGATCCCCACCGCGCCTGAGCTTCGCCTGCCGCATCACGTTTCCAACTCACTCCGTCTAGATTATCTATTCGACTCCGCAAGCAGTCGAGCGTATGCATTACTTTGATTTCAAAGCCC